>JBKJQK010000152.1:0-3516 GCA_046594095.1 Anaerolineae bacterium
GGCAGTCGGGCCCGCCTCATAGGCCGCCTTCGGCTCGGCCAGGGTCGACGCATACGGGACGAAGCGCGCCTCGCCCGTGTCGTCGCGCAGCACCCGCTCAGCCACCGCCCCGCGCTCCGCGATGAGATCCGCGATCGCGGCCGCAACTTGTTCGCGGGGCGCGGTCAGCAGCTCGGTCGCCCGATCGGTCAGGTCGATTTCGGGCAAGTAGGTGTGCCCGTCATCGCTGGCTTCGGACAAGGCAAACAGCGTGCCAGCCTTGAGCCGCTCCGGGTCGTCGAGGGCGAACCCCATCGCCTGGGCGATCTTGTCGGCGGTCTTGAACCCGATGCCCTGGACTTCGCGGGCCAGCCGGTAGGGCTGGTTGCGGGCGATGGTGGTGGCCGCGTCGCCATATTGCTTGTAGAGCCGGACAGCCAGGCTGGCGCTCACGCCCTGGCCCTGCAGGAAGACCATGACGTCTTTGATGGCCCGCTGCTCGAGCCAGGCGGCTTTTATCCGCTCGAGCATGCGCGCTCCGATCCCGCTCACCTCGCGCAGCCGTCCCGGGTCTGATTCCAGGATGGCCAGGGTTTCAACCCCAAAGCGCTCGACGATCTTGTCGGCTGTCCGCGGACCAACACCTTTGATCAACCCGCTCCCCAAATACTTGCGGATTCCCTGGGCGGTGGCGGGCAGGACCGATTTGTAACCCCGGACGGCGAATTGCCAGCCGTGCTGGGAGTGATGCTGCCAGACCCCGCTGACTTCGAGCGCTTCCCCCGCGACGGCGCCGGGCATGTCGCCGATCAGGGTGATGGTGTCGTCGCCCTGGCTGCGATCGCTCTTCCCATCGGGGAGGAAGCGGGCGATGGTATAGCCGGTGTCCTCGTTCTTGAAGGTGATCCGCTCGAGGACGCCGCTCAGCGTTTTGGGGCCGGGGGTGGACACGCGGGTAGTGTAGTCGGCTGGCGCTGCCGTGTCTGTAGAATCTCCTGCGCATGCAGACCGATCTCCCCATCTGGACCCTCAGGGACGCCTTGCGCGAGACGTGGGCCAGCCAAAATACTGTGACCCTGGTCGCGCCGACCGGCTCGGGCAAGACCACCCAGGTGTGCCAGATGCTGCTGGCCGAGCGCCCGAGCTTGACCGGCCGGATCGTCGTCCTACAGCCGCGGCGGGTGGCCGCCCGCTCGGTCGCGCGCCGGGTGGCTGAGGAGATGAACGTCCCGGTGGGCGGGCTTGTCGGCTACCAGGTGCGATTCGAGGACGTGACCGAGCTGGGCACCCGGATCTGCTTTGTCACCGAGGGCATTCTGCTGCGCTGGCTGCGCGACAACCCGGACCTGCGCGGCGTCGACGCCGTGCTGTTCGACGAGTTTCACGAGCGCAACCTTCTGAGTGACATTGCGCTTGCGTTGTGCAAGCGCATCCAGCGCGGGCGCCGGCCCGAGCTCCTGCTCATGGTGATGTCGGCGACGCTCGAGGCCGCGCCTGTGGCGGCCTATCTGGGCCAGGGCGCGCCATCCCCGATCCTTGAGTCGCGCGGCCGCGAATTCCCAGTCGAGCTGAAATACGAGACCTGGGACGAGGGCAACGACCTTGAGTTGCCGGTCTGGGGGCGGGCCGCCTGGCGTTGCGCGCGAATCCTGGATGAAACGCCCGAGGGCGACATCCTTGTCTTCATGCCGGGCGCCTATGAAATCGAGCAGACCATCGGCGCGCTGCGCGCCGCCTTGCGCGGCAGAACGGCGCCGACCCAATTGCTGGCCCTGCACGGCGAGCTGCCGCCGCGCGAGCAAGACCGCGTCTTTGCGACGTCGGAGCATCGCCGGGTCATCGTGGCCACCAACGTGGCCGAGACTTCGCTGACAATTCCAGGAATTCGGGCGGTGGTCGACAGCGGCCTTGCCCGGGTGGCTCGCTTTGACGCCGGGCGCGGGATCGGCACGCTGGCGCTCGAGGAGATCTCGCAAGCCTCGGCCGACCAGCGCGCCGGCCGTGCTGGTCGGGTGGGCCCTGGGGTGTGCTACCGGCTGTGGCCGGAGAAGATCCATGCGCGCCGCCCGGCCCGCAACACCCCCGAGGTCCAACGTGTTGAGTTGAGCGATGTCGCCCTGCAGCTCGCTGCCCAGGGGGTGACCGACATCGAGGGGTTTGATTTCCTCGACCGGCCTGACGCCGGGCGCATCCACGCCGCCATCGAGCTTTTGCGCGCGCTCGGCGCGCTGACTGGCGAGCCGCGCGACGCCGCCATTACTGCGGTCGGCCGGCAGATGCTGCGCCTGCCCGCTCATCCGCGCTATGCCCGGATGATGGTCGAGGCTCAGCGTTACGGCTGCGAGCGTGACGCTGCCCTGTTCGCGGCGCTGATGTCGGGGCGCGAGCTGCTGGTCCGGGTGGGCCGGCAGGAGACCATCACCCGCAAGAACCGGGCCCGCGTCATCGAGAAGAGCGGTGAGAACCAGTCTGACTTTTTTGCCCTCAAACGGGCGTTCGAGTTTGCCGTCGCGCAGCATTTCGAGCCAAAGGCCTGCTATACGCATGGGATCAACCCTCACGTCGCGCGTGAGGTCGCGATGACGTTTGAACAGCTCGAGCGGATGGCCTCCGATGCCGGGTCGCTGAACGTTGAGGCGCAGCTAAATCCAGTGCCGGATAATCCCGCCAGCGACTCAATCCGGCGCTGCCACCTGGCCGGCTTTGTTGATCAACTGGCGACCCGCCAACCTGGGGCGACGACCGCCCAGCTCGCGGGCGGGCATGAGGGCGAGCTGGCCGAGGAGAGTGTGGCCGCGCGTGGGTCGGGTCATCGCCTGTATGTCGTGTCGGAGATACGCGCTATCACGACCCGGACCGGCGAAAAGCTCACGCTGCTGAATACGGTCAGCGCGGTTGAGGCGGCCTGGGTGCGGGCGCTGCGCCCGCCGCCGGCCGGGCTGAGCGAGACGATCGAGCATGTGTATGACCGCCTGAGCAAGCGGGTGGTCGCGGGCCGGATTCTGCGCTACCGCGACCTGATGCTGGGCGGCGAGCCTCACGACGAAATCGATCCCGCCCAGGCCGCGCAGGCGTTGGCTCGAGAGTTTGTCGATAAGCTCGAGAAGCTGCCGCGCTGGAACAACGATGTTCGCCCGTGGCTGGCAAAACATCGTGCGTTGGCGGAGATGATCACCGTGGATATGCTCCAGCATGCTCTGGCGGCCGCCTGGCTTGGCGCGACGACCTACAAAGACATCCTCGAGTTGCCGATCCTGCCGGGCGTTCAAGCGGCGCTGGGAGTGGAATGAAAGCGTGGGATGGGCGCGCGCGGTTTCGCCTGTTGGCGGGCGCGCTGCTTGTCGCGGGCCTGGCCTGGGCGTGGGTGACGCGCCCGACTTCGGGCGCCACCGCGCCCGAGGTCGCATCCACCCGCGTTGGCGCGCCGGCCCCCGATATCCCGCTGCCGATGCTCGACGGCGAAACGCGGACGCTGGCGGATCTGCGCGGTCGCGTCGTCGTGCTGAACTTCTGGGCGAGCTGGTGCGGGCCGTGCCG
>JBKJQK010000277.1:0-3865 GCA_046594095.1 Anaerolineae bacterium
GTCGCCCGCAAATGAGCGCGCGACGAATCCGCAGTCGGAGATGATGGCCTCGAGACACAGGTCGATCGGCGGAAGCTCGTTCTTGCGCGGCTGATGCTTGAGCTCCTGCCCAAGGTCAGACGTCGCCGAGAACTGGCCCTTTGTCAGCCCATACACGCCATTGTTCTCGATGATGTAGACCATCGGCACATTCCGCCGAAGGAGGTGCTTGTATTGGCCGAAACCGATTGAGCCGGTGTCGCCATCGCCGCTTACGGCCACGGCGTTGAGGGTGTGGTTGGCCATCACCGCGCCGGTGGCCACGGACGGCATCCGGCCATGGAGTGTGTTGAAGGCGTGCGAACGGCTGAGAAAGTAGGCCGGGCTCTTGGACGAACACCCGATCCCGGACAATTTGATCAATTGCTCGGGCTGGATGCCATACTCGAAGCACGCTTCAATGATCGACGCCGATATGGCGTCGTGACCGCAGCCATTGCAGAGCGTCGACTCGCCGCCTTTGTAGTCCGCCTTCAGCAGGCCGACCGAATTGACGGCGGGCTTGGCGGGCGCCGGGCTTGGCATGGTAGGTAGGGGAGGCATAGTTTCGGGTCTCCTTTTAGTTTTCGCGGGCGAGCAGGCTGTCGCTGACCCATTTCGCGGTCAGGGGCAGTCCGTCGCAGAAATTGAGCGGGAGGACTTTGGATGCCAACTCGGGCATCTCGAGACGAATGACGTCGCACAGCTGGGCGTGCTGGTTGAGTTCGACCACATACACCCGCTTGTGGCTGGCGACAAACGCGTTGACACCCTCCGACAGGGGAAGCGCCCGGGGCCGGAGCAGGCTCGTCTTGATGCCTTTCCTGGCCAGGATCGCGCGGGCCTCATCGATGGCCGGCGTGGCCGAGCCATAGCCGATAATGCCGATCTCGGCCCCCTCGACCAGGTCGACGACGGGCTGCGGGCAGGTGACCCGGGCAGTGTCGTGCTTGCGATCGAGGCGCTCCATGTTCTTCGTCCAGTCGTCGGGACGCTCGCTATACGTCGCCTTCTCGGTGTGCCCGGTGCCGCGGGTGAAATAGGCGGCCAGCGGGTGATCGGTGCCCGGCAGGGTCCGGTAGCCGATGCCGTCGCCGTCCACGTCCCTGTAGCGCGCAAAGCCGCCCAGCCGCTCTAGGTCCGCGGCATCCAGGACCTTGCCCCGATCCATCGGCATGTCCGGATAGTCAAAGGGCTTGCTCATCCACTGGTTCATCCCGATATCAAGATCGCTCGCGACAAAGACCGGAGTCTGCAAGCGCTCGGCGATGTCAAAGGCCTTCCAGCCGAACTCGAAGCACTCATAGACGTTGCCGGGCATGAGCACAATTTGCTTCGTGTCGCCGTGCCCGAGGAGATATAGCTTGAGCAGGTCACCCTGCGACACGCGAGTCGGGAGACCGGTGCTGGGGCCCATCCGGGTCACGTCCCAGATCACAGCCGGAATCTCGGCGAAGTAGCCCAGGCCGGCAAACTCGGCCATAAGTGAAATGCCGGGTCCGGATGTGCTGGTCATGGCCCGTGCGCCCGCCCACCCGGCGCCGAGGAGCATGCCAATCGCGGCCAGCTCGTCCTCGGACTGAACGATCGCGTAGGTAGGCTTGCCGGTTTCCGCGTCCATCCGCAACCGCGGCAAATACTCGTTCAGTCCATCGGCGATGGAAGTGGCGGGCGTAATCGGATACCAGGCCACGAACGTAACGCCGCCGTAGACCGCGCCCAGCGCGGCGGCGGTATTCCCGTCGATCATGATCATGCCCTGGGTTTTGGAATCGGGCAAACGCTCAACCCGGTATGGATCCGTCTTCTTGAGGTTGGCGGTCGCCCACTCGCGCGCCGCCTTGACCACGGCCATATTGGTGGCAACGGCTTTGGCCTTGTTGCGGAACTGCCATGCCAGGGCGCCCTCGATCTCGGCAAGATCGATCCCAAGCAGCCAGGAAAGCACGCCGACATAGACCATATTGGCCATGTATCCCTTCAGCTTCGGGTCGACATCGGCGGCCGCGGCCATCTTCTTGACCGGCATCGGGTAATACGTCACATCGGTCCGGCTGAGCGCCATCTTGGTGTCGTCGGGGTACAGGAAAACCCCGCCGGGCGCGAGGCGGGCGAGGTCTTCGACCGCCGTCGTCTGGTTCATGGCGATGGTCACTTCAGCCGAATCGCGGCGGGCAATCCAGCCGTCGGCGCTGACCCGAACGGTGTACCAGGTCGGCAGGCCCTGGATGTTCGACGGGAACAGGTTCTTGCCGCTGACGGGCAGGCCCATCTTGAACAACGCTCGGAGAATGGTCGCATTGGCCGTCTGGCTTCCACTTCCATTCTTGGTGCCCACCATGATGGAGAAATCATTCACCACTGGGGCGCGCTCAGCCGGCGTCTGAGCGACCTGGGGTTCAACTGTGCTCATTTAGTCTCCTTGGACGGACCCGCGCCGGCGCTTCGAGGCGCCGATTCGCGCGGGCGTTACAACGATTCCATTGGGGCCGCAACATCGGCGCGGGCGCGTTCGGCTCCGCGATATTGAAGCAGCCGGGTGTGTTCAACCAGGGCGGCATAGCCTTTGTCAAAGTCATCCGCGCAAATGGCATCCACGATTTGCTGGTGGTAGCGCCAGACGGCGGTCAGGTATTCGTAGTCTGCAAAACGGTTGAGTTCAATCGCTTCGTAGGCCTCCCAATATGCCTCGAGAATGCCGCGCACGAACGCGTTATTCAGGCGCTTGAAAATAGCCAGATGGAGCTGGCGGTGTTCGGCGTGGGGAATCTGGGCGGGGCTTCCGTTCAGCTTGGCCCAGGCGGCGCGCATGAGCTCCTGCAGTCCTTCCCGGTCTTCCGGGGTGAGTAGGGCCGCGGCCTCGTGCCAGAAGCCAAACTCGACGTGCGTCCGGAGCAGGCTGAACTGCTCGAAGTAGGCCGGATCGATGGCCAGGGCATATAGCAAGCTGACCCGGACCGCGGGCAGAAACTCATACGGGGCGTGCCGGATTCCCGTGCGCGGGCGCACATCCACAAATCCGAGCGCGCGCGCGACTTCGAGCTGTTCGCGCAGTTTGCCGATGCTGACATCCATCTCGGCGCTCAGATCAGTCAAGGGGGGAATGGCTTCGCTCAGCGCCTTGCCATTCAGAGCTTGCCTGTGGCGCGCCAGATACTGAAGCAGTTCCGTTTCCAGTCGCTTGAGTTCCATGGAGGGAATCTTACACCCAATTTATTAGATTGATCGGATGAATAAGATTAGTGGGATTATAGCGTTGTTTTACCGCAACAACATCGGCATCCAGACGATAAGTGGGGGCTGTGGCGGGGTCGGCGTAGCCGTAGCCGCAGGGGTAGCCGTAGCCGCAGGGGTAGCCGTAGCCGTGGGGATCTTGGTCGGCGTGGGTGTAGGCGTCGGTGTTGCCGTATCGGTCGGTGTTGACGTTGCGGTCGGTGTCGCTGTGGGGGTCGGCGCGTCGAAAAGTGCGAAATCCTGGCCCGTTATTGTGTTCGAGAAGGCGCCAACCCCAGCAACAGCGCCAGGCAGAAAGCCTGCGGCGGATGCCGTCAAGGTGTAGACCCCGGGCACAACGGTGAGTGTGTAATTGCCCAGCGCGTCCGTCAGACCGGGAAACGCAAGCGTGGGTGTCTGATAGGCCGCCACGACAAGCGCGCCCGGAATCGGGGCGCTGGCCTGGCTCAAGACGACGCCGGTGATGACGCCGCTGACCGGCAGAACGAAGTCCCGTCGCGTCACGGAAGTCGAGATCGCGCCAACGCCGCCGATCGTTGTTGAAACGGAAACGGCCGCCGACGCGGTCATCGTATAGACCCCGGGAACAACGGTGAGTGTATAAATACCCGTC
>JBKJQK010000333.1:0-6863 GCA_046594095.1 Anaerolineae bacterium
CCGCGGGGATTGCCGAACGCATCGGGAATGGGCTCAGCGGAATTTCGTATCTGCTGTTGGCGCTACTGACGTATGGCCTGATCACCGGTGGGGCATCGGCCGCCCAGAGTGGCGCCCAGACAGCCCAACTTCAGCAGTTCGCTGGCACGATCCTATCGAAGCCGTGGGGCCAATGGGTCATTGCCCTTCTCGCGGTAATCGTCATCGGGGTGGGGCTTTTGCAGATCTACCAGGGCTTCCATCCCGACTTCGGCCTCCAATTCAAATCCTATGCCTTGAGCGGCCAGCAGCGCAAATGGATCGAGCGGATGGGACGCTTTGGCGCGGCTGCGCGCGGTCTGGTCTTCAGCCTGATCGGTTTTTTCCTGGGTCAGGCGGCGGCCAACAATGATCCCAGCCGCGCCAAAGGCATCGAAGGCGTGCTCGCCTCCATATTAGGCCAGCCGTTCGGGCCGGTGCTGCTGGGCGTTGTCGCGGTGGGTCTGATCGCGTTTGGGGTCTTCTCCGGGTTGAGCGGCGTATGGCTGCGGTTCAAGCGCCAGGCAAACGCATGACACACACGAATGAAGCGGCCACTGCCGGGCGCCTTCCGGGCGCGGGATCGAAGAAGGACCTCTCGCACGGCCTGCGCGCGCCTGGGCTCCTGGCGCGGCGACCCTTGATTGGCGCCTTGATGGTATTGCTGGGCATGGCCGCCTACGGCGCGCTCGCCTTCAGCCTGCAAACCAATGGGCCGCTCATCCAGTCCGACAAAGCGCAGGCGAACGCCCTACATGACGCGGCTCTTATCGCCCCGCCGTTCGCGCGTGATGTGATGGTGTTCGGGTTCTATCTGGGCGAGCATGCCATCGTCGCGATTGGCGCGGCGCTGGTCGTTTACTTCATCATCAAACACTACTGGGCCGAGTTGAGCATGGTCATCGTCGCCTGGGCGGGGGAAGGGGCAATCTGGACTGTTCTCTCGGAGTACTACGGCCGGGCCCGGCCCGTGTTTGACACGCCGGTCTGGCATCAGATGACGGCCCCAGGGTTTCCAAGCGGGCACGCGATCAGCGCGGTCATGTGCTTCGGGTTGCTCGCGTATCTGCTGGCGCCGAAGTTTCATTCGCGCTTCTGGAAATCCGTCGTGATCGTGCTTGCGATAGGAATCATCATTTTCATTGGCTTTAGCCGGCTCTTTGTGGGCGATCACTATACGACCGATGTGCTGGCCGGCTATGCGTTGGGAATCGCATGGTCCGGGTTTGTTTACACGTTGATTGAGCTATTCGCGCAAGGCAGGAGAAATCGACATGCCCAAGAAAACTAAAAAAGTCTACGCGAAGCTGATCGCAAATCCCGGCGCCAGCGAAAAAACGGGCAGGGTCAAGCTTGTCGAAGAGATCACCCGGGAATTAAAGGCTCTGGGAATTACGGTGGATGTAGCGCTCGCGAAGCCTCACGAGGAAGCGGTGGCCATCGCCCGCCGCGCGGTGAAGGACGGCTACAAGGTCATCATCGCCATGGGCGGCGACGACACGATCGAAGCGGTCATCCGGGGCATGAACGGCAGCAAGACCCATCTGGGCATCATCGCGGCCGGCACGGCCAACAACCTCGCCAAGACACTGGGCATCCCGGAAGATCCGATTCAGGCTTGCGCGCTGATCGCGTCCGGACAGTTCCGAAAGCTCGATATGGGCCGGGTCAAGGTCGGCGGTCGGAAGAAGACCCTCTTCTTTCAACTTGTTACGATCGGCATCGCCGCCGCCGTATACCCGGATGCCATGCGCGCCAGCAAAGGACGCCTGTCCAGCGTGAAGAATGCGATCGAGACCGTCCTGAAGCATGAGTCCAAACCCAAAGTAACGGTCGTCATGGACGGCGACAGCAGCGTCACAGTTGAAACGATGCTGGCGGTCGTGTCCAATGTGCCGTTGCTCGGCACGAGCATGCTGGTGGACCCGGACGCGTCGCTGGACGACGGTCTGCTCGACGTTTCGATGTATCCGAACTTCAGCAAGGCCGAGTTACTGGCCTACGCGAGCAAGGTCACCCACGAGGGAAACACTGCCGACGGCGGAATCCAGCGGTATCGCGCCCGCAAGCTGAAGATCAAGACCGTGCCGGAACTCGAGGTCATGGCCGACGGGGTCATGCTCGGCATGGGGACGGTCAAGATCAAGCTGCTCCCGGGCGCGCTTCGGGTCATCGCGCCTCCGGTCGGGGCCGGCGTGGAAAAAGCCCGGTCGGCGGCAGCGGCCGAAATGCCGCCACCCATCTCACCCGTGGTGGTCAAGAATGTGACTGAAATGGCTCCCGCCCCGATGCTGGACGGCCAGCGGGCGGAACGGATCCCGCTGCGCCGGTGATTTACGTTCCACATGCGCCCGCAAAAGAGATAATTCATGACTGAGAACGTGAAGGCCGTCCCCGTCCAGGTCGTCGAAGCCGTCAAGCAACCGGTGAATGCCTGGCGCCGCGCCATCAACGGCGCGGGCGCGATTGTTTCAAAACCCTGGCGGCGCTACCGATCCCACGTCTTCCTGGGCTACATGGTGGCTTCGGTGGCGATCTTTATTGTCCTCGCGGTCCTGGCGAAAACCACCGCGTATTTCACCTTCGACGTCACGATCACCCACGCGGTCCAAACCCTCAACTTCCCAGGCTTCGGCCCGCTGATGACCGGCCTGACCTGGATCGGGTTCGCCCCGCAGGCGTACATCATCTCGGCGCTGGCGCTGCTGTTCCTGGTGGTCAGCGGTTTGAGGTGGGAAGCGATGGTGAGCTTCGTCAGCCTGATTCTCAGCTCGGTCGTCGGGCTTGGGATCAAGGTGCTGATCGATCGCCCGCGCCCCAGCGCGGACATCGTCAATGTCATCACCCAGCTTAAGGATTACTCCTTCCCGAGCGGGCACGTGCTGTATTTCACGACGTTTTTTGGGTTTTTGCTATTCCTGGCCTTCACCCTGCTTAAACCGTCATGGTGGCGAAAGGCGATTGAATTTGTCCTCGCCGTTATGGTAAGCCTCATCGGCCTGTCGCGGATCTATGTCGGACAGCATTGGGCGAGTGACGTCATCGCCGCGTATCTGCTCGGCAGCGTCTGGCTTGGCGCGTCGATCCTGATTTACCGCTGGGGCAAGACGCGGTTCTTTGTGAGCCAGCCAGTGGCGAAGGAAACACCCGCGGCCGCGTAATGGGAACGAGCCGGGCGAACCCGCCGAAAACACCCGATAGCGCGGGCGACAATCCCGCGCTGAGCAACGTCATCGTCGGAACATCCGCACCATCATCCAGTTGCGGCTGAATGCGGCCCGAGAGCGCAGCGCCCAGGACCGAATCGCGGACGCCATCACCTCCCTGTCGGGGCGGATGATCTTCGCCTATGTCCACATCGTCTGGTTTGGGGCCTGGATTCTGCTCAACACCGGTCTTTTTGGCGCGCCGGCGTTTGACCCATTTCCGTACGGACTCCTGACGATGGTGGTCTCTCTCGAGGCCATTTTTCTGTCGACTTTTGTGCTCATCAGCCAGAATCGTTTGAGCCGGGAGTCCGAGCATCGGGCCGATCTGGCGATGCACATCGGCCTGCTGACCGAGCATGAATTGACCCGGGTCCTGCAAATGCTCGACGCGATCCAGCGCAAGTTCGGAATCAAGAACGAAGACGACAGCGAGCTGGCCGATCTCGAGATGGAAACCCGGCCCGAAGACGTGTTGGCCGAGATCGCGCGCCTGCAGCGCAAGATGAAGTGAGTGGCGCAAGCGCGCCGCAAGCGGTTGGCGTAGGACAAACACCGACAACCCATCTTCCGACAAGCCTACGCGCCAATCAGCGTCGCGCTGATAGCGGGCAGCCGCCCAACACGTTACGGTATTCCCAATACAAACGCCGCACTCAACACACGTTGAGCGGCCAAGGAGAAAACACATGGGACTTTTATCGTGGATCATCGTGGGCGGAATCGCGGGCTGGCTCGGCGGCCTTGTGATGCAGGGCGGCGGCTTCGGCCTGCTGGGTGACATCCTCATCGGCATTGCCGGCGGACTGATCGGCGGCTGGCTGGCGGGGGCGCTCTTCGGCGTGCCCGATGCCGTAAACGGCATCAATCTGACCAGCATTCTGGTCGCATTTCTCGGCGCAATCCTGTTGATTTTTATTATCCGACTGCTCCGCGGCGGCCGGCGGTCCGGCTGATCGTCAACCGGGCGAACACACTCAAGGATTAGGAACATCATGAAACTCACAAGAAGCCTCGGTATGATCACGTTGTCAATATGGCTCATCCTCACGGGCGTCATGCAATTGGCCAACCTGCCGATTCCAGGCGTCGTTATGGCCATTCTGGCAATCGTGGCGGGCATCCTCATCTTGATTGGACGGTAAGGAAGGAATCCCATGGATCCAAGACAAGACTCTCTAGCGGCCAGGTGGCCCCACTTGAAGGGCGAGGTCCGCCAGCATTGGGCAAAACTCACGGACGATGACTTTGCCAAACTGACCGGCAAAACCGAAGAACTCACCCGGGTCCTGCAGCAGCGCTACGGCTACGGCCAGATGCAGGCCGACGGCGAAATCAACAACTGGCTGCGCGAGTATGTCGTGCGGGCCAGGGCCATCAAGAACCTATAGCGAAACCCGCCTTCGAGCGGCTGGGGGCAATCGACATGAAGAAGTGCGGTGACGTTATGACGAAGAACCCAGTCTGCTGTTTACCGACTGACGCGGTTCTCAAAGCGGCGCAATTGATGAGGAAAGAGAACGTGGGTTGCATCCTCGTCGTCGAAAGCGAACAGACCCGGAAACTGATTGGGATCCTGACCGACCGCGACATCGTGTTGCACGTGGTCGCGGGCGGCCGCGACGCGAAATCGATCCGGGTTGCGGATGTGATGACCCATAAGATCATCACCTGCCGGGTTGAGGACGACATCCTGAAGGTGATGGATGCGATGGCGGGGCACCAATTGCGGCGAATGCCGGTGGTCGACGACTACTACACCATCGTCGGGATCATCTCGCAGGGCGATGTGGCTACCCGGGCCGGAGAGCCGGAAGAGACCGGCGCGATGGTGATGACCATCTCCCAACCCTCGCCGACACAACTGCAGCATGCCCTCCCCAGGCTGCCCGACTCCATCAAGACATTCCACCGGTTCCCGATTTTGGCGGGCGCGTTGCCCGGAACGGGGACGGGCATTCTCCAGCGCCCGCTGCGTCTTTGACCGAAAAGCGGCCTGGGCCGATGTAGTCCAAACACCTACGTCCATATTGGGCCTGCCTTACGCGCGAATCAGGTTCAGGCTGATAGCCAAAAGCGGCCAAGGTCGATATCGTAAACGTATCAAAGTGACCCGAAGCGCTGGCTGAAGGGTCACCAAAATGCCAAATGGCATCAAGGAGATCGCAATGCGCATCATGCAAATCGCCGGCAGCCTGTCCTCAATCGCGTTGGGGATGTGGCTCATTCTGTGGGGATTGACCCAGATGAGTCTGGTGGAAGTGCCGGGTGCGGTCCTGGCGGTACTGGCGATTTCCTCAGGAAGCCTGGCTCTACTCGCGCTGACAAGCAGTTGGCTGTCACTCCCAACGCTTGCGCCGGCGGGGGCCAACAAAACAACCTAAAGAGTGACAACAAACACGGAGACTCAAAATGGATGCGACACAAGATATTCTGACCGGCAAGTGGCATGAACTCAAGGGCCAGGTGCGCCAGCAGTGGGGCAAACTAACCGACGACGACATGCTGCGGCTGAGTGGCAAAACCGAAGAACTCGCGGGCGTGCTCCAGCAGCGCTATGGCTACGGCAAGGCCCAGGCGGAAACCGAAATCCACAACTGGCTGATGAAGCATGACAAGAAAGTCAAGAGCGCCTAGCGCTCAGGAGAAACCGATGACAAACGATCCAAACCCCGGCGAAGTCTCTGTCGACCGCCGCGCGGAAACCGTCGTCACCCAGCAACCAGGCTACGTAGCCTCCGAGCGGATCGTCCGCGACGTCGCGGCCGAGCGCCGTATGCAGTTGTTCCAGGTCAACCGGATCATCTACAGCCTGCTCAGCCTGCTGGAGATCCTGTTGGGGATTCGGTTTGTGCTGAAGCTGATCGCGGCGAACCCCGCCAGCGGCTTCGCCGGCTTCATCTACGGCATCTCGGCGCCCTTCACCGCGCCGTTCAATTTGCTTCTGGGGACACCCTCGGCCGGCGGCTCGGCCCTCGAAGTGACGACTTTGGTCGCGATGGTGGTCTATGCCCTGCTGACCTGGATCATCGTGCGGGTGATCCAGATCGTGACCGATCGGCCGACGGCCCGGACCGTCACGCGCTCAACGCGCGAACAGACCGGCGCCGGCCCGGGCAACGAGCGGACCACTGAGACGATTACGCGCAACTGACCCAGAACTTGATCGGTGTGAGCGACCCGACGATCGCTCACACCGCTATTCGGAGAATACAGATGAACCACCATATTGAAAATCACGACAACGAAACGAACACAGCCTGGGGCTTTGCCGCTGGCATGGTAATCGGGGGCCTGGTAGGCGCGGGCACGATGCTGTTGCTGGCTCCCCAATCCGGCAAGAAGACCCTGGCCGCCATCCACGAGAAGACAATCGAGCTGAAGGATCAGACCACCGAAACCGTGGAAGACGCGGTGTCGCAGGCCGGCATCAAGGCCCGCAAGATCGCCGATGGCGTGCGTGCGCAGGCCAAGGACTTCGAGAAGCGCGGCAAGGCGATGTTCGAAGAGCAGAAGGAACGGATGACGCCGGCCTGATCGGCGGGCGAGTTCTCTGACCGGCTTGCGGCCGTCCACGACAATTGGCGTCTTGTGGCCGGACAAATCGGCCACGGGTCAGGCGAAAAAGCACGGGCGCCT
>JBKJQK010000413.1:0-13223 GCA_046594095.1 Anaerolineae bacterium
ACAGGCTGGCGGTGAGCATCAGCATGGCGCCGTTGATGACCAATACGAACAATCCGATCGTGACTATGACAAGCGGGCAGGTCAACAGCTCGACGATGGGTTTGATCAGGGCGTTGACGATGCCGAAGATCAGGGCGAGAAGTAGGAGTGAGCCGACTCCGCCGTTGACGTGGATGCCCGGCAGCAATTGGGCGGTCAGAAAAATGGCGACGGCGTTGACGCCCAGTCGAAGCAGAAGTCGAAGCATGATATTTCCTCTCAGGTTGCGGCGATTAATTGTCGCGCCCCAACCTTAGCTGGTCGGCGAGAGCGCCGATGTTCTCCAGGATGAGGTCCGGGCGAATCGGTCCACCCTCGGCCTCGGCGCGGGTGCTCACGCCGGACAGGACCATGATGGTTGGCAGGCCCGCGTTCTTGCCGGCCAGGATGTCGGTATCCAGGCGGTCGCCAAGGACCGCGGTGTCTGCGGGTGAACCGCCCAACCGGGCGAGGGCCTGGCGCATCATCTCGGGCTGCGGCTTGCCGATGATGATTGGCGCAACGCCCGTCGAGACCTGCAGAGCGGCCAGGGTCGCTCCGTTTCCAGGTACGATCCCGCGCTCGCCCGGAAAGGTGATATCCGGATTTGTGCCGATGAAGACGGCTCCAGCCCGAATCGCAAGACAGGCTTCCACAAGTTTTTCGTAGCTCAGTTCCCGATCAATCCCTACGACCACATGAGTGGCTTGTTGCGCGTTGGCGATCGAGACTACCTCGAGGCCGGCCCGGGTAAGTTCAGCAACAAGTCCTTGCTCGCCAATCGTGAAGACGCGCGCGTTGGGTGCATTGGCGAGGAGCCAGGCAGCGGTGGCCTGGGGCGATGTCAGTATTTCGTCTTCCGCGACCACGGCCCCGAAACGAACAAGCCGTTGAACGTATTGTCCGCCGGTCTTGCTGGCGTTGTTGGTGGCCAGGACAAAGCGAATGCCGAGGTCGCGGAGGGTGGCGAAGAACTCGGGCAGCCTGGGTAGCGGCTGCTCGCCCCGCCACAGGACACCATCCATGTCGATGATCAGGTTTTTGATTTCAGTTAGGCGAATCATGCGACGGAGGACTATAACAGAGCCTTCGCCCTGCTGATCGGAGCCAATGCGCTATAATCATCTAACTAAATCTCCGCCCGTCATATCGACTGAGCCGGCCCGTTGAGCGACTCAGTCTTATTTTCGGGCCAGTAGGCGGTAGCCACAGTTATGAATGAAACCGAATTTCTCACTCCCGAGGGCTTTAAGAAGCTTGAAGAGGAGTTGGAGTTTCTCAAGACCAAGCGTCGCTCGGACGTTGCCCACCGTCTCCATGAAGCCATGGAGGAAGGGGAGACCGAGGAAAATCCAGAGTATGAGGACGCCAAGAACGAACAGGCCTTCGTCGAGGGCCGGATCCTCACCATCGAGACGATCCTGGGGAACGCCAAGCTAATCGAATCCAAAGGCCCGGCAAACGAGGTCCGCCTTGGGAGCAAGCTGACGATCACTGAAGTGGGCACGGTTGATAAGGAGCACTACATCCTGGTCGGCTCGGCTGAAGCCGACCCAAAGCACGGAAAAATCAGCAACGAATCCCCGATGGGCAAGGCCCTCCTGGGTCGTAAGCTGCATGAAGTGGTGGCGGTCCAGACCCCTGGCGGGTCCATGAAGTTCAAGATCGTTCACATTAACAACAAGTAATTCGCGTCCCGAGCCGCTCGCGTCGGTTCGGAATGCCAGCCAAGGCCGGCGGTGAAGCGCTATTTGCACGGCCCGCCCCTGAGCGGCAAGACGTCACGTCTTGCCGCTCAGTTGATTTCATGGCTTGAATCCGGGTCGCGCCCGGATCAGATTCTGGTTCTTTCCGCGAGCCGTGCCCAAAACAAGAGGTTTCGGCAGGCGCTGGGAGCCATGCAGCCGGGTAACGGCGCGCGCGGAGAGCCATATGTCGGCACGTTCTACGGGGTCGCCCAGCAGCATGTCGGGTTGTTCTATCCACTGATCGCCGAGGCGGCTGGTTTTGACGATCCCCGCCGCGAGCCGGCCTTCATCGACGTCGAGACCGCCCAGTACTTTTTGGATCGCATCGTCGAGCCGCGCAGCGCGGACTTCGACGAGTTCAAGCTGTTCCGCCCGCGCCTGCTTGGGCAACTCCTCGACAATCTTCATAAGGCGGCCCTGGCCGGATTTGGGTTGGATGAGATCGCCGGGCGGCTGGGTTCAGCCTGGGACGGAGACCCGCGCCGGCTCAAGGCGTATCAGAAGGCGCAGGAGGTGGCGATCGAATACCGACGGTTTTGCCTCAGGCATGGCGCGCTCGACTTCTCGCTTCAACATGAGGTTTTCGCCCGGCATCTCATGCCCGAGCCAGCCTATCAGCGCTTTATCGCTGGCCGCTTCCGGCGCATTCTGATCGACAATGTCGATGAATTGCCGCCGATCGCCCACGACTTTATCCGCCAACTCCTGACGACCTGCGACGAGGCGATCCTGGCTGAGGATGATCCGGGCGGGTTTCGGCTCTTTCTCGGCGCGGATCCCGGGTCGGCCCGGTCTTTACGCTCCGCCTGCGACGTTGTCGAGGCCGTGGCCCCGCCTGAAGGCGGGCGATCGTTGGCCGATTTCGGCCGGGCGTTGAGCGCGCAGGTCGGCAATACCGAGAGGACCCAAACGCGCCAGACCGGCGCGCCTTTTGCGGGACGGGTGACGCTGCTGACCGTCCGTAACAAATACTGGGTGTCAATGGTCCAGGCCGCCGCGGACAAGGTCATCGAACTGGTCGAGATGGGCATGGCCGGCCGCGATATCGCCGTGGTGGCGCCGTTTGTCGAAGACGTGCTGCGTTTCGAGCTGGAAGAGCGCTTGCGCGGAGCAGGCATCCGGGTCCGGGCCGTGCGGCCGTCGCGGCCGCTGTATGACCATCCAGTCACCCGGGCGCTCGTGACTCTGGCCAGGCTGGGGCACCCGGAGCTTGCTTCGGGCGATGCGCGCCCGACCTCGCACGAGCTCGCTCGCGCGCTTTCGATTGCCATCGCCGGGCTCGATCTGGCCCGGGCCAAGGTCCTGGCCGATTTCGCCCAACGGGCGGAACCAGGGCGTCTGCCGCCGATCGCGGACGCGCAGCTGTGGGAGCGGGTGGGAATGCGCTTTCGCGAGCGCTACGACGCCCTGTCTCGCTGGCTGTCGAGTTGGCGGGCGGCCGCGCCGGAAAATCAGCTCGCACCGTTGGACGTTTGGTGGCAGATGCTCTTCACTGAGGCGCTTTCGCGGCCGGGTTTCGGGTTCGCGGCCGATCGCGACGGGGCCAACGTCGCCGACAAACTGACTCGCTCGGCCCGGGTTTTCCGGGAAGCGCTCGCCGCGACCGGCGTTGCGCCAAACGAATCCGCCGCCATGGATTTCGTCCAGTTGCTCTCGGAAGGCGTCATGGCCGCCCAATACGCGCCAGAGCGCGTTTCCGACGCCGAAGATGACGGCGTGCTCCTGGCCCCGGTCTACACCTATTTAACGGGCGACTATCGCTCCCAGGCTCAGATCTGGCTGGATGTGAACGCGACCGGCTGGTATGACCGGCTCTTTCAGCCGTTGACGCACCCATATGTCCTGTCGCGGCGCTGGCAAACGATGGCGACGCGGCTACCGGTCGCGCCAAATGAAGGCGGCGCGCCCATCGAAGCCGGTGTGAAGTGGACCGAAGCCGACGAGCACGCGGCCCGCCAGGACATGCTGCGCCGGGTGATAGCTGGGCTGTGCGCGCGCTGCGGAGACCGGCTTTTTCTCGCGTCGAGCCAGCTCGGCCTGAGCGGCCAGGAAGAGGCGGGGGCGCTGGCCCGCGCCTTGCAACGCGCGCTATGAGCGAGGCGCCTCGCATGATGACGCTCCGACCGCAACAGGAAGCCATTGCCCGCTATACGGGTGGGCTGATGGCCGTGTCGGCTGTGCCGGGCAGTGGCAAGACCCAGACCCTGGCCGCGCTGGTTGTCCGCCTTTTGCGAGGCGGTCTCGTCCCGCCCGAGAGCGAGATCCTGATCGTCACCTTCACCAACTCGGCGGTTGACAACATCCGGGCCCGTATCCGGTCCCTGCTCGAGGCCGAGGGCGCGATCGCGGATGTGGGGTATCGGGTCCTGACCCTGCACGGGCTGGCCTATCTCATCATCCGTGAGCGGCCGGATCTGGCCGGGACCGATTCGGACTTCATCCTCGACGACGAGCTGAGCGGGCGGCTGGCGATCCCCGAGGCGGCCCGCTGGTACAAGGGCGCATTTGCCGCGCACTGGCGCAGCTTCATCCCATCGGACCTGTCGGCGGCATCCCGCGACAAGGCCGAGGAGGCCTGGGGCAAGGCCACCGAGAGCATCGCCCGCGAGGTCATCCGCCTGGCCAAGAATCAGCGCCGCACAAGTTCCGATCTCTTGAAGCTGCTCGCAAAGTCCGGGGCTGGGGACGATCCCTTGGGCGCTTCGGCGGTTTCGCCCTTTCTGCGGATCGGGGCGCAGCTCTACAAGCGCTACGAGGAGATCCTGCGCGCGGGTGGGCGGCTCGATTTCGACGACTTGATCTGGCGGGCGGTGTCGGCCCTCGACAGTGATGACGGCTTCAGGGGGCGGCTTGCCCAACGTTTCTGCTATATCCTTGAGGATGAGGCCCAGGACAGCACCCCGTTGCAGGAGGACATCCTGTCGCGGTTGTCGCGCGAGCACGGCAACTGGGTGCGGGTGGGCGACCCGAACCAGGCGATCATGACCACTTTCACGGCCTCGAGCGTGCGCTTCTTCCGGGACGAGTTTCCGCGCCGGCCAGGGGTCATGCGGCTGCCGCTCTCGGTGAGCGGGCGAAGCGCGCCGGCCATCATTTCGCTGGCCAACCGGCTGACGGATTGGTCAGCCAGCAGCCATCCTGAGCTGGACGCCCGGTCGCTTGCGCTGTCCGCGGCGACCACCATCAGCCCGTCCGATCCCGGCGATCCGCAGCCGAATCCGCCCAATGTGGCGGGGGCGATTTTGTTGAAGGACTACGACGACGATGATGCCCAGGCCGACGCCGTTGCGAAGGGCGCCATAAAATTCGTGTTGGACCACCCGGACCAAACCTGCGCAATCCTGACTCCGACCAACTCATTTGGCGAGAAGATCGTGGCGCGGCTCGAGATCGCCCAGGGAAAGCGCGAACGTCCGTTGTATGAGGACCATCTGCGCAACACCGTCGCGGTCCGGAATGTGGCCGATGCGCTGGCCAGCGCTGTGGCGCTATGCGCGTCGCCGCAGAAGGGTCTGGCGCTTTCGGGTTTGCGTCAGGCGTTACGCGCGCTGGCCGACGGCGCGGCCCGCCGGCCGCGCCAGGACCGGGTCGATAGCTTGATCAATTCAGCCAAAGTCGAGCGGCTGCTGTTTCCCTCTCCACTGGCTGAAGCGGCGATCCCTGAAAGCGTGGAAGTGAGCGCTGAAGAGCGAGCCGAAATCCAGGCGCTTTCGATTCGGGCGGCCAAATGGGTGCGGGCGAGCGCGCTGCCCATCGACCAGCTCATGCTGACGATCGCCCACGACGCATTGACCCAGGATGCGGACGTGGCCATCGCCCATAGTCTGGCGGTGAGCATGCGCCGGCTGGCCGCCCTGAACCCGCGCTGGGACCTGGCCGAACTGGCCGGCGAGTTGGTTGGGATCGCCGAGAACCGGCAGCAGTTCTTGAGCAAGTCGCTGCTGGAGACGGGATTTGTGGCCCGGCCGGGAATCGTGGCGGTGACGACTCTGCACAAGGCCAAGGGATTGGAGTGGGACCGGGTGTATCTGACCTGCATCGACGCGGTCGAGTTCCCCCATGACGCCGACGCGCTCTTCCGGGGCGCGGCCTGGTTCCTGGGCGGTCGCGATCCGGCCCTTGAGGCGCGCGCCCAGCTCGAGGAGATCGCGGCAGCGGATCGAGAGGACCGGTCGGCGAACATGGATGAGCGGGCGCTGGTCCGACTGGCCCGGCTCGAGTACATTGCGGAGCGGCTTCGCCTGCTGTATGTCGGCATCACCCGCGCTCGGCGCGAACTGCGCATCGCGTATTCCAAGCATCGCCCGAATGGAGCCAATGAACTCGCCTTCGCGCTGAGACAGATTCTTGAAAGACCATGACAAACGCCAACGCTGACCATTCCCGCTCGGCCCGAATCTACGACGCCATCTATGCGTTCAAGGACTACGCCCATGAGGCAGACACCCTTCGCTGGCTGCTCGACGCACGGGGGGTTCGGGATGGGGCGAGCCTGCTTGACGTGGCGTGCGGGACGGGGGCGCACCTCGCCTTTCTCAAACAGCATTTCGAGGCCGAAGGTCTGGACGCCAGCGCCGACATGCTCAAGATCGCCGGCCAGCGCCACCCGGAGCTTCCCCTGCACGAGGCCGACATGGCTACGTTTGACCTGGGCCGCGGATTCGACGTCGTGATCTGCCTCTTCAGCGCGATCGGATATGCCCGGACCGAGGACAACCTGCGCCGGACGATCGCGAACATGGCCCGTCACGTCAAAGCGGACGGCTGGCTGGTGATCGAGCCGTTCTTCCCGCCGGACGCCTGGTTTCCCGGGCGTGTTCACTCGCGCTATATCGACCAGAGGAATTTCCACGTATGCCGGATGAACGTCAGCGACGTGATCGACGATCTCGCCGTGATGGAGATGCATTACATGATTGGAACGCCGGACGGAGTCGAGCATTTCGTCGAGCGGCATGAGCTCGGGCTATGGACGCGCGAGCAGATGATGGGGGCGTTCACTGGCGCGGGCCTTGAGGTCGAGTTCTTCGATGATGGACTGATGGGCCGCGGCCTGTATGTCGGGCACAAGCCCGGGGGAGCCAATGGCGCCCGGCCTTGACCCCGACTTCGTCTTCAGCCAACACAGCCTGGCCGATTTCGAGGAGTGCCCGCGCCGGTTCTATCTGCGCTACGTTGCGCGGCAGGCCTGGCCGCTGGTCGAGACCGGGCCGGGCGGGCTGAGCGCGGTCGCCTATCAGGAGTATCTGCGGCGGGGCAAGGCCCTGCACCGCTGGATCGAGCGCGACCAGCTCGGGCTGCCGGCGGGGGCAGAGCCGGACAGTGGCGACGCTGAGCTGTCGGTCTGGTGGCAGCGCTATCGCGAGGCCGATCTTTCGGCCCTGCCGCCGCAGCGCACCCCGGAGCTGGAGCTGTCTGCATCAGTTGGCGCGGCCCGAGTGTATGCGCGTTTCGACCTGCTGGCGACGGGCGAGGACGGCCAGGCGGTAATCGTGGACTGGAAGACCCTGCGCGGCGCTAGGCCGCCCCGGCCGGAGTGGTTGCGCCAGCGCCTGCAAACGCGGGTATATCTGTATGTCCTGGCGGCGGCCGGCGCGCCCTTCAACGGGGGTAGGCCGTTTGACCCGGCCGAGATATCGATGCGTTACTGGCTGGCCAACTTCCCCGAGCAGCCGTGGGTCGAGGCGCGCTACAGCCGGGCCGAGTTCGAGGCCGACGGCCGGCGCCTGGCCCGCCTGGTCGAGGGCATTCTCGCCCTCCAGGGCGAGAATGCTTTCGAGAAGACGGATCGTCTGGAGGCGTGCGCGTATTGCAGCTATCGGACGTTGTGCGAGCGCGAGGGCGCCATAGACGCGGCGGCCTACATTGATGAGGAGTCCGCCGCCGATGACGGCGATCCACCGGCGTTGGAGTATTAGGTCCCCCTCTACAATTGGCAGATGAAATCTCTGTGGAATGACGCTGACGCGGCCACCTGCCGCACCGACCTCGAACTGCGCGCGTATACCTCACGCCTGCTCGGGCGCGACAAGTCGCTTGTCCTGCACGGCGGGGGGAACACCTCGGTCAAGCTGCGCGAGCGCAATATCGTCGGCGAGGAAGAAGACATCCTGTATGTCAAGGGCAGCGGGTGGGACCTCGAGACCATTCAGCCGGCCGGATTCTCACCCTGCCGGATGGCGCATGTGCTCAAGCTCGCCAAACTCGAGACGATGAGCGACGCCCAGATGGCGGCCGAACTCAAGAACAACATGACCAACGCCGGCGCGCCCGCGCCTTCGGTCGAGGCCATCCTGCACGCCTTGCTGCCCTTCGTGTGGGTCGACCACACCCATTCCGATGCGGTGGTGACCCTGACCAACACCCCCGACGGCGCGGCCCGCATCCGGGCGGTGTATGGCGATCGGCTGGTCATCATCCCGTATGTGATGCCGGGTTTCGAACTGGCCAGGATGGTCGCCCACGAATTGCCGCGCCAGGCCCACGCCGGTACGGTCGGGATGATCCTGATGGCGCATGGCATCTTCTCGTTTGGGGCGACCGCCCGCGAGTCATATGAGCGGATGATCGATCTGGTTGATCAGGCCGAGCGCCACATCGCCGAACACGCCCGGCCCGCCGCGCCGTCGACGCTGCCCGTCGCGCAACCGCAGAGCCCAACGATTATGACCGACCTGCGCCGGGCGATCTCGGATGCGGCCGGCGCGCCCATGATCGTCTCCTTCCACAACGACGGACGCAGTCTGGCCTTCGCCCGCCGGCCCGACCTCGAGGCGCTCACCCAGCACGGCCCAGCCACCCCCGACCACATTATTCGCACCAAGCGGACGGCCATGCTCGGCCGGGACGTGGCCGGCTATGTCGCGGCCTACGAGCGCTATTTCGCCACCCGTGGGTTGCGCGAGGGAGACGCTTTCGCTGCAAACCAAGCGGCCGTGCCCGGCCTGACGATGGTCGATCCCGCGCCGCGGGTCGCGCTGGACCCCGAGTTGGGCCTGATCGCGGCCGGGCGAACGCCGCGCGACGCCGCCATCGCCGAGGAGGTCTACCGGCACACGATGGACATCTTCGAAGCCGCCGATGCGCTGGGCGGATGGCGGGCGCTGCCCGCGCCGCAGCTCTTCGACGTCGAGTACTGGGATCTCGAGCAGGCCAAGCTGCGCCGGGCCGGCGCGCCGGCCGGTTTCGCCGGCGAGATCGCTCTCGTCACTGGGGCGGCCTCCGGGATCGGCAAAGCCTGCGTCGACGCGCTGCTCAAGCGCGGCGCGGCCGTGGTGGGGGTCGATTTGCAGCCCCTGACCGATGGGCGGTGGGCGAGCGATCCGGCACTGCTTGGCGTCCGGTGTGACATCACGGACGAAGCTGGACTGCGCGAGGTTCTGGCGAAAACGGTCGCGCGTTTTGGCGGGCTGGACATGCTGGTCCTCAACGCGGGGATGTTCGGCAAGACGACCAAGATTGATGGCCTCGCCACGGATGCGTGGCGGCAGGTGATGCGGGTGAACGTCGACGCCAACCTGGCCTTGATGCGTGAGGCGCATCCGCTGCTGGCGCGCTCACCTCGGGGCGGGCGGGTGGTCGTGATCGGCTCGAAGAATGTGCCGGCGCCGGGCCCGGGCGCAGCGGCCTACTCGGCCTCCAAAGCCGCGCTGACCCAACTGGCTCGCGTTGCGGCGCTGGAGTGGGGGGCCGACCGAATCCGGGTCAACGTCATCCACCCGAACGCGGTGTTCGACACTGGGCTGTGGACCGAGGACGTGCTGAAATCCCGGGCGGCGAGCTACGGGCTATCGGTCCAGGACTACAAGACCAACAACGTCCTGCATGTCGAGGTGACGAGCAGGGATGTGGCGGAGATGGCTGCGGAGATGCTGGGTCCGCTCTTCGCCAAGACCACCGGCGCGCAAGTGCCGATCGACGGTGGGAATGAGCGGGTGATATAGGTCCCTCACCACGCCACGACGATCATGCGCGGGCTCTGGTCCTCGTAGCGCCCCATGTCGTACCTGCCGTACCACTCCCAGGCGCTGAAGCCGGCCGTGAGCAGGAGCAATTCCATCTCATGCCGAAAGACGTGCCGGAGGACGAAGGATGTCTCGTGGGTGTCGCGCGCGCCTGTCTTTGAGCGTTCCTCGATCCGGAAGCTCAGGCGCTGGCTCTGAGTCGCCCAATGCACTTCGCTGGCGACGTGCTTGACGATCAGGTTGCCCGTTTCGGGGTCGTCGAACTTGGTCTCGAACTGAAAATTCCCGTCATCCGGCTGATGGGCCAGCTCGTCGTTGGGCGGCAGATCAACGGCAAGGCCGCCGCCGGGCCGGAGATGCGCCTTGCACACCCGCAGGGTGGCGAGCTGATCTTCGCGCGTCGCGTTGTGCAGGAAGGTGTTCAGGGCAATGATGGCCAGGTCGAACGTCTCCCCCAACTCAAATGCGCGGGCGTCGCGGTTGAGCAGTTGCCAGCGCGCCGCGGGCGATTCGGCAAGCCGGCGCGCCCCGATGTCCAGCATCTCCTGCGACTCATCAATGCCGACGACCGTGTTCCCGTCGCCAAGTAACGGGGCCATGACCCGGCCAGTCCCGCAGCCGATTTCAAGGACGCGGGCCGCATCGCCGGTCCGAAACCGGCGGGCCAGGCCGGCATACATGGGCGCGTCGCTGGTGTAGGCGTTGTGCTGCAGGTCGTAGAATCGGGCAAGGACGGCGTACGGGCTGCTCATCTTCAGGATTGTAGCTTGGGGCAGGTGACCCTATAATCAATCGAAAGGCGGCATTTTCATGACACACATAGCGACCCGCACCCTAACCGCGCGTGACGGCGCGAGCATCTTTGTACGCGAGTGGAACCCGGATGGCCCCGCGCGTGGCGCGATTCTGATCTGCCACGGGCTGGGCGAGCATTCGGGGCGCTATGAGCATGTTGGCCAGCGCCTATCACGGGCAGGCTACACTGTCTGGGCCCACGATCATCGGGGGCATGGGCAGTCGTCGGGCGCGCGAGGGGCGCTGGCCCATACTGATGACCTTGTCGTCGATAGCGAAATGGTCCTGGCCGCGCTGGCCAAAGAGACCGGCCAGACGCCGTTCATCGTCGGTCACAGCATGGGCGGCCCAGTCGCGGGCATGGTTGGATTGCGCGGCATCGTGCCGGTGAAAGGCGTCGTGCTTTCTTCGCCCGCGCTAAAAACCTATGCGGGGGGCGCGCTGGTTGCCTTGAGCGGAATCATGGCGGCCCTGGCCCCGAACCGGGCGATGTCGAATCAGCTCAGCGTCGACTCGGTTGCCCGCGACCCTGCTGTGGTTGAGGCCTATAAGAATGATCCGCTGGTCCATCCGACTATCACGCCGCGCCTGTTCGGGTGGATGGTTGCCTCGGCGGGTGAGCTCCATCGCGCCGCGCCGACCTGGAAGACGCCCATCCTGGTCATCTACGCTGGGGCCGATAAGCTGGTCGATCCCTCCGGCGCGCGGGCATTTGTGGCCGCCCTTCCGGCCGGTGTCGGCGCCTCGCGCGAGTATCCGGCGTTCTATCACGAGATCTTCAATGATCCCGAAAAAGATGGGCCATTGAGCGAGATGGAAACCTGGATGGCGTCCCGGAATTGACAGAATGAACCAGTCTGGCCAGAGCTTTCCGCCGGTGGGCGTGATGGAACCGGCGCCACCCGCCGTCCGCCTCGAAGCGGCGCCGAGCGCCTATATCCTGACCGGGCTGATCTCCACCCTGGTGGTGACCTGCGTGTGCGCGGCGATGGCCGCCCTCATCGGTGGCCGGCTCGCGCAGCAGACCGGTCCCGAGCGGATCGTGTCCGTACCGCGCCTCCAGGCGGTCGGGATGGTCCTTCCCAACCAGCCGTATATCGCCCAGGGGACGGGTTTTGCGCCCAATGAACGGATCGAAATACACTATGCGTTGACGCCGAATGCAACCTCGGATCAGTTGGTCAAGCTGGGCGAAGTGGTGGTCGGTCAGAGCGGCAAATTCGAAGTCACGGGAATTCGGACGCCGAGTTCGCCGAGCGGCCACGTGTACCTTATTGCCCGAGGCGCTCAGAGCGGGTACTCGCAGGTGACCGACGTCACCTATGGCCTGCAATCGCCTGGTCCTGGGGCCTCAACCGGCGCACCCGCAGCGACCGCGCCTGCCGCGACCGCCTCCGCAACGCTTGCCCCGGCAAGTTTTTCGACCGCCCTTGCGACGCTGACGCTCATTCCAATCGCAAGTTCAACATTGACCCCGATCGTATTTGTGCCCACGGCGACGACCGATCCCAGCGCTCCTGGCTTCTGGACAGCCCAGTACTACGACAATCCCGACCTGGTCGGGCCGCCGGTACTGGAGCGGATCGACAAGAACCTGAGCTTCAACTGGGGGACAGGATCGCCCGATCCGCGCATCCCGCGGGACAACTTCTCAGTCCGCTGGACGCGCTACGAGGATGTCGTAACGACGGACAACTATCTATACACCCTGACCGTGGATGATGGCGCGCGGGTCATTGTGGACGGGTTGATCGTGATTGATGAGTGGCGCGCCGCAGGTGTGCGAACCGTTACCGGCAGCAAGGGGCTTGCCCGCGGACGGCATACGATCGTGGTCGAGTTTGTTGAGTACACCGGCGTGGCAAACGTATCGCTGGCGTGGAAGGTGAACTACGCCGGTTGGAAGGGCACCTATTACAACACGCCCAATTTAACCGGCGATCCGGCCCTGCGCCGCGACGACCCCGAGATCAACTTCGACTGGGGTCTGTTGCCACCCGCGATTGAAGTCGTCAATGACAACTTCTCCGCCGATTGGCAGCGCACGGTGAATTTCCCAATCGCGGGAACCTATAACTTCACGGTTTCGGTCGATGATGCGGTTCGGCTGTATGTGGATGGCAATCCGGTGATCCTGAGCTGGTTCAGCGGTTCGCGCGTTGTCGCCGGCTCGATGTACTTGAGCGCGGGCAACCATTTCGTCCAAGTCCAGTATGCCGACTTCGGGGGGAACGCAAGAATCCAGTTGGTCTGGGAGCGCTTAATTCCGCCGCCGACGCCGACGCCGACGATGACGCCGACAGCCACGGACACACCGACGCCAGGCCCGACAAATACGGCGACAGCGACCCGCACGCCAGCCCCGACGAATACGGCGACCCAGACCCGCACCGCGACGCCGACGCTGACGATCACACCGACCGCCACGCACACGCCGACGCGGACGGCCACCCCGACCCTGACCGCAACGCCGACGGCGACGAATACGCCCACAACGACCCCGACACCGACGCGCACGTCGACGCCTACCCGTACGCCAACACCGACACCCCCTTAACCGGTCTAGCGGATTCGCACAATGACGATTTCACATGTCGTAGCGAGCCGGCATGAGCTGCTCGTCTCGCCGATGCCACTTGTGACATACACGTTTCCCTGGGGCAATCTGTAGGCGCCGCGATATAGGGGGCCAGGGGCG
>JBKJQK010000430.1:0-4040 GCA_046594095.1 Anaerolineae bacterium
ACGGCCACGCTGCGCCGATCGCTCATGACCTTGAGACGTTGGACCTTGAGCACGGTCGCGGCGCGTGTGGCTGGACCTTTTTCGACCGTCAAGAGCACCGGACGTCCGACCATCATGGACGCCAGTTTGGCCTCGTCCGCTTCGGCCGGAGTCGTGCTACCGACTACCTTGCCCTGGCGCAGCACCGTGATGCGGTTGGCGATTGCCATCACTTCTTTGAGTTTGTGGGAAATGAAGATGATGCTCACGCCCTGGCTGACCAGTGTGCGCAATGTCACGAATAGGGCGTCCACTTCCTGGGGCGTCAGGACGGCCGTCGGCTCGTCGAGGACCAGAACGCGCGCGTTTCGGTACAGGGCCTTTACGATTTCGACGCGCTGTTGGAGGCCAACGGACAGATCTTTGATCTTTGCGTCCGGGTCGATTTCCAGCCCGTATTCATCCGCGATCTTTCGGATACGCGCCGCCGGCGAAACTTGATCGAGCAACAGGCCGCGAGTTTCCTCCATCCCCAGCATGATGTTCTCGGTCACGGTCAACGGCGGCACAAGCATGAAGTGCTGATGGACCATCCCAATTCCGCGGGCGATCGCATCGCGCGGGCCGGAAATCTTGACAGGTTTGCCCCCCAGAAGGATCTCTCCGTGGTCGGGCTGATACAGGCCATAGAGCACGTTCATTAAGGTGCTTTTCCCGGCGCCGTTCTCGCCGAGCAGGGCATGTATCTCACCCTGCCGCAAGTCGAAGTCAATCCGGTCATTGGCGAGCACACCAGGAAAGCGTTTTGTCATGCCGCGCATTTCCATGGCGGTCGCGGCGGAGGTGGGGAGGTTGCTCATTGCCAGCACCAAATTCGATCACACGGGAACGTAGTGCGATTATATGGACGAATCGAAAAAACGGAACGCCCACTCAAAGCTTGAGCGGGCGTTCCATTTAATGTCTTGCGCGACCGTTGGCGCAAGAGGCAACTGCGCTATTTGCAGACGTCCACGACACCTTCGAGACCAGTCTTCAGCGTTCCGGCCTTGAGGCCCTTGATCGCCGCGTCGAGCTTCGCCTTAATGTCGGCCGAGACTTTGCCGTCCAGATCATGGAAAGGCGCGGCAGCAATCCCGTCGTTGTTGATGTCAAAGGTGCGGTTGCCGCCTTTGAACTTGCCGTCGACGACGTCCTTGATCGCCAGATAGGTGGACTGATCGACCCGTTTCATGGCGCTGGTCAGCAGGATCTTCTTCACGTTGTCTGACAACGTGAAGTACTGATCCTGATCGACGCCGATGCCGAGTACGCCCGTAGCCTTGGCGATCTCTTCGAGGCCACCGTTGCCAGTGCTGCCGCCGGCGCTGAAGATCACGTCAGCCTTCTGCTGCATCTGGTCCTTCGCGCGGGCCGCGCCCCACGCCGGGTTGTTGAAGGCAGCGCCATCCGACGGACCCTGGTAGACGCCAAAGATCTTGGCAGTCGGGTTGACCGACTTGATGCCCGCTTCGTAGCCCTTGACGAACTTGCACACGGGCGGGATTTTCAGACCATATACGCCGCCAAGCACATTGCTCTTGGTCATCAGGCCGGCGACGGTTCCGACCAGGAAGCCGGACTGGTCCTCGGCAAAGAGCAGGCCCATGACGTTCTTTGGGGCCTTATCATCGAAATATCCGTTATCGACGATGGCCATCTTCTGTTCCGGGTTGAGGCCGGCCGCCTTGGCGGTGTCGTCACCCATCAGGAAGCCGACGGTGATGATCAGGTCGTACTTCTCGTTGACGAATTGGCCGATGTTTTTCTGATAGTCGGTCGGCTGCTTGGACTCGATGGCCTTGACTTCGACGCCGAATTCCTTCTCAGCGCGCTTTACGCCGGCCCAAGCGCTGGCGTTGAAGCTCTTGTCATCCAATGTACCAACGTCCGTCACCAGGCCGATCTTCAGCTTCTTGGGGGCCGCCGTGGGCGGGACCGCAGTCGGCTTGGGGACATCGGTGGGCTTGGGCACATCGGTGGGCTTGGGGGCCGCGGTCGGCGGAACGGCGGTGGGGGGCACGGCGGTTGGGGGCACGGCGGTCGGCGTCGCTGCTGCGCCGCACGCGCTCAACAGCAGGCTCGCTCCGAGAGCGAGGCCCAGGATAGCGCTTAGTCGCTTGTTCATTCTGTTTGTTCCTCTCCTCTATCCGGCGCACTGCCGGAATTTCCGAAATGGGTTGATGGGTGGGACTGCGGACGGCTCCGCAACCGATGCATTTTAGCATGCTGGACGGGTTCGAAGTCATCAATTTCCGGATGGGAAGCAGCCGGCGGCAAAAAAGGCGCGTAGAATCAAAACGATGTCACAAAACAAAACGTACCTCACCGCGGAGGGTGCCTTGAAACTGCGTGAGGAGCTTGACTACTTGCGCGCTGTGAAGCGCCCGGAACTTTCTGCGCGGCTCCACTTTGCGATCAAGCAAGGCGACCTGTCCGAGAACGCGGACTACATCCAGTCCAAGGAGGAGATGGGTTTTCTTGAGGGCCGGATTCAGGCCCTGGATCGGATGCTGCAAAACGTAGAGATCCTGTCGGAAGGCGGAGCGACCGGCGAGGCGCGGCTGGGCAGCAAGGTCACCGTGATCGAGGATGGATTCGCCGATCCGGAGGTATTCATGATCGTCGGCATGGCCGAGGCCGACCCGCGCAAGGGCCGAATTTCAAACGAGTCGCCCATGGGCAAAGCTTTGCTGGGCAAACGCGCCGGAGCCAAGGTCCAGGTAATCGCGCCTGGCGGCGCGACCAGCTTCAAAGTCGTCAGCGTCGAGTAATCCATAACGCTACCGTCACCCCTCAGTACATCCCAAACCATGGAACCATTTCTGATCGGCAAACAGGATCCCGCCACCGGCGGACTCGAAATTCCGTTTTTTCCGCGGATGGGCAACCGGCACGGCCTCATCGCGGGCGCGACTGGAACCGGCAAGACGGTCAGTCTCCAGACTTTGGCCGAAAACTTCAGCCGGATCGGCGTTCCCGTATTCATGGCAGACGTAAAAGGCGATCTGACCGGCATTACCCAGGCCGGCGGCGCGAATCCAAAGGTGGCAGCCCGGATCCAACTACTCGGTTTGGCGGATTTTCAGTTTGGCGGATCGCCCGCCATGCTGTGGGATGTGTTTGGTGAGAAGGGCCATCCGATGCGCTCGACCATCTCGGAGATGGGTCCGCTCATGCTCAGCAGGATCCTCGAGCTGAATGACACGCAGGCCGGCGTCTTAAACATCGTGTTCAAGGTCGCGGATGAGAACGGTTTGTTGTTGATCGACCTGAAGGATTTGCGGTCGATGCTCAAGTACGTGGCCGACAACGCGAAGGACATCGTCACCGAGTATGGCAACGTATCTGCCGCAAGCGTGGGCGCCATCCAGCGTGGTCTGTTAGTCCTCGAGGAGCAGGGTGGCGACAAGTTGTTTGGCGAGCCGGCGCTTGACCTGAGCGATTTAATGCAGACCGATCGCGGCCGGGGTATTGTCAACATTCTGGCGGCCGACAAGCTGATGTCGTCGCCGCAGATGTATGCGACTTTCCTGTTGTGGCTGCTCTCGGAGTTGTTCGAAACACTGCCGGAAGTGGGCGATCTCGACAAGCCGAAGCTGGTGTTCTTCTTCGATGAGGCGCATTTACTGTTTGATGATGCGCCTGATGCGTTAATGAAGAAAATCGAGCAGATGGTCCGTCTCATTCGATCCAAGGGCGTTGGGGTCTATTTCATCTCGCAGAACCCGCTTGATGTCCCGGACATCGTGCTGGGCCAGATGGGCAATCGCATTCAGCATGCGTTACGGGCGTTTACTCCGCGCGACCAGAAGGCCGTCAAGGCGGCCGCGACGACCTTCCGGGCAAATCCAAAAATAGACGTTGAGCGGGCGATTCTGGAACTGGGCGTGGGTGAGGCGTTGATCTCATTTCTGGACGAAAAGGGGACCCCGGCAATTGTGCAGCGGGCGTTTGTCCTCCCGCCCCACGGCCAGATTGGGCCGATCACGCCGGAGCAGCGCCAGAAGCTGATCACGGGC
>JBKJQK010000042.1:0-37044 GCA_046594095.1 Anaerolineae bacterium
AACCGGAAGGCCGGCTGGAAGATCCTGGACGAGCCGAGCGCCGACAAGATCATGCAGGAGATCAACGGCTACACCTGGGCCGACAAGAAACTGGTCGCGGGATTCGCCAACCTGAAGGACGACGGCACGACCGCCTGCGGGGTGTGGATCTACAGCGGCGTGTTTCCTGAGGCCGGGCGCAACCGCGCGGCTGAACGCAAGAGCGACCCAAACAACTACGTGAACCCCAACTGGGGTTTCGCCTGGCCCGCGAACCGTCACATCATGTATTCCCGCGCAAGCGCCGATACGCAGGGCCGGCCGTGGAGCGAGAAGAAGAAATACACCTCCTGGGATGCGACCCGCGATAGCGGGACAAAGGACGCCAACGGGAACGCCATCCTCGGGCTCTGGGTGAATGCCTACAGCGACGCCATCGACTTCGTGGTCACCAAGGCGCCGGGCGCCAAGGGCAACCCGAAGGGGCTGGGCCTGGCCTGGCAGGACGGTATTTCGCCAGCCATCATGAAGTACGACGGCAAGTTCTGGCTGTTCGCCCCGAGCGGCCTGGTCGACGGGCCGTTCCCCGCCCACTACGAACCATATGAGTCGCCGGTCGCCAATCCGGTCTACAAGCAACAGCGCAACCCGGTGGCCAAGACCTGGGCGGTCAAGGGCAACCGCTATCACGAGCCCACGCCGGAAGACAACGCGAAGTATCCGCTCATCATCTCGACCTACCGCATCACCGAGCACTACCTGGCAGGCGGGATGAGCCGCTGGCTGCCGTGGCTGGCTGAGCTGATGCCCGAGTTGTTTGTCGAGATGTCGCCCGAGCTGGCGGCCGAGCAGGGCATCAAGAACGGCGAGTGGGTGACTGTCGCGACGGCGCGCGGCGAGGCCGAAGCCAAGGCCCTTGTTACCAAACGGATAAAGCCGTTCAACATCAACGGCAAGGTCGTTCATGAGATCGGCATGCCATGGCACTGGGGCTATCAGGGCCTGGCGGTCGGCGACGTGAGCAACGACTTGTCGGCCCTGGTGGGCGAGCCGAACGTGACCATCCATGAAGGCAAGGTCTTCAGTTGCAACATGCGCAAGGGTCGCCGGAGCAAATCGCCGCCGGCGCTCTTTCAAGACGCCGTCGCCAGCGACACCGGCGACGAAATGGCCATGGAAGACGTCAAGGTGACGGCCTACCTCGGCGACGTGGAGAATTCCTAGGAGCAACACGATGGCAAAAGGCATGTTTGTGGACACATCCCTCTGCATCGGTTGCAAAGCCTGCCAGGTTGCGTGCAAGGAATGGAATGAGCTTCCCGGCGAGCCGGAGCACTTCCAGACGGTAAGCGGCAAACTCCAGGCGGTCAACTTCACCGGAGATTCGTACGACAACACGGGCAGTCTGTCGGCCACCAACTGGCGGCGTGTTCGTTTTATCGAACAGGGCTCATCGGCCGAGGGCAACATGGCCTGGCGGATGATGAGCGACAGTTGCAAACACTGCACGCAGGCGGGCTGCCTGGAGGTGTGCCCGACCCATGCCCTGATCCGCACCGATCTGGGCAACGTGGTGGTGCAACAGGACGTCTGCAACGGGTGCCGGGCCTGCATCGGCGCGTGCCCGTTCGGCGTCATCAGCTATAACAATTCAACGGGCAAGGTCAACAAGTGCACGTTGTGCGATGACCGGATTCACAATGGGCTGGAGACCGCCTGCGCGAAGGTTTGCCCGACCGACTCAATTGTCTTCGGCGACGTCGATACGCTGCGGGCCGGCGCCCGGACGCGGGTCGACACGCTGAAGAAGCTGGGGTTCAACAAGGCCCAGCTTTACGGCGATACCGATGTGCTCGGCGGCCTGAACGTCTTCTATCTTCTGCTCGACGAGCCGGGGGTCTATGGCCAGCCCAAAAACCCGACCCTGCCGCAGAAGAACCTGGTCTCGGGGTCGGTCTTTAGCGTCGTCAGCGCCATCGTCCTTGGTCTGGGCGCGCTGGTGGCCTTTCGTAGGCGCGGCAAGGCGGCCGGCGCCGGGTTGGCGAAGGGGTAATCATGGTAGAACTTCAATTTCCCCGCTGGGAATGGTGGATCGTCGTGTATTTCTTCGTCGGCGGCATCGCCGGCGGGGCGTACTTCATCGCATCGGTGGTCGAGCTCGTCGGGGCGGAAGAGGATCGGCCGATCGCCCGGATGGGATATACCCTGGCGTTCCCGCTGGTGCTCGTGTGCGGGATCTGTCTGGTGGCTGATCTGGGCCGCCCGGAGCGCTTTCTCAACATGATCTTCAACGCAAGCCCGGCGACCCCCGGGCTGTTTAGCTTGAAAATGGATTCGCCCATCTCGGTTGGGGCGTATGGGCTTCTTGGGTTTAGCGCCTTCAGCTTCCTGTCGTTTCTCGACATGCTGGTGGAGACCGGCAAACTGCCCTGGGCGCCGCTGCGAAACAGATACAGTGGCGCGCCGCGCATGATTTACTCGGTCATTGGCGGCGTGTTTGGGCTGTTTCTGGCGGCATACACAGGTGTTCTCCTGGCCCACACGCAGATGCCGGCGTGGGCGGACACGCCGCTTCTGGGCGCGCTGTTCGTTGCCTCGGGGGCGTCCACCGGGGCCGCCGCCATCACACTCGGGCTGGCGCTCACGCGGGTCGGCCTGGTCGATGGATGGCGCAAGCTGAAGCTGACTGACAGCGTCGCCATCATCCTGGAGATTGTCATCCTGGTGGTTCTGCTCGTTGTCCTCGGGGCGGCGGCGGCCCCGTTGCTGCGCGGCATCAACGGGGTGCTGCTGCTGGGCGTGACGTTACTGCTTGGGCTGCTCGTGCCGCTCGGTCTGCAATTCCGGGCCGGCTTTCAGGGCGCAAAAACAAGCCGGAACACGACGATACTCGGCGCCGGGCTGATTCTGCTTGGCGGTTTCGTCATCCGGATGGTGATTGTCCTGGCCCCACAGGGATACCTCTAGCGTAGAAAGCGCGGCAGGCGCAGGGCAACGCGCTAGCCGGTCGGATTCCAAATCGGCCAGGTCGCCCGCAAGGACTTGGCCGAGTTTTCGCAAATCATGGCAGGAAGAGACGGACAGGGCAATACCGTAAACCCGAGCTCGAAGAAACGCGACCGGACCATCGACGACGCGTTGTTCACGATGGAGCGACTCGGCGCGTGGCTCGGCGGAGCTATCGAGGACAACGCCTGGGAACAGGCCGAGAACGCCTATCAGGTCGCGATGCTGCACGGCATGCTTGTCTATCTGCGCGGACAGATCGACACATTCGTCGCTCTGGGAGGTGATGAGGTCCGCGAGACCGTCGCGAACTTGCGCGCCACAGCCGCCCAAAATTCAGCCGATTTGAGCGCCTGAGATCACCGTATGGCCAAAGTTGCGCCGCTCGCGCCGGAAACCGCCGCCATCCACAAGCGCCTGGGGGAGCTCCACGCCCGCTATCCGGATCTGGCCGAGCCAATCGCCTTCTATCACGAATCGCTTCCGTTGCTGCGCCAGTCTGAGACGTCCATCGAGCCTATCACGCTGCCCTCCGGACGTGTCCATGACAAGCTGGCGATGGGGATGCCGGTTCTGGTTGGCGAAGACCTGCCGCTTGATGTGGACGCGACGCGCGCGCTCATGCTGCAACTGTGCAAGGCCGCCGAGTCCTTTGCGCCGCCCGCCCCGTCGGGCTCGACCGGCGCAAAGGGCAACTTGTCGCGGTTGTTCAAACGCGGCCAGCCCGACGCGCTCAAGGTGATCGAGGCCGCCCAGGCTGGGGATGGCGGCGTGTTCCGGACGGCTGCCGCCGGACAAATTCGCCGGGCTATTGATCGCGATGAACTGAACCTGACCGAGGTTTTCGGGCGCTTGGCGATGGGCGATTGGCGGCGGGTCGAAATCATGGCCCATGGGCTCACGCTTGACGCCGAGATGTTGCGCGTCCTGGCTCAGGACACTTTGAAACCGGCCCTGCGGGTATGGGCGCGTGGCGTCCAGGCCGATACGAGTGAATGGAAAAGCGGCGCGTGTCCCTTGTGCGGGAGCCCGCCGGCATTGTCCGAGATTCGAGGCAAGGAGGGCGCACGACGCCTGCGTTGCGGGATGTGCGGGACGAGCTGGCATTACCCGCGCCTGCAATGCGCGTTCTGCGCCAACGACGATCATAAACATCTGGGCAGGCTCATGGTTCAGGGTGAGCACGACAAGTACTACGCGCAAACCTGCGATGTGTGTCGCGGCTATAACAAAATCGTTGTGACATTTGACGCGATCCCGGTCGATTTCCTCGCCATCGAGGATCTGGCGACCCTGCATCTGGACTACATCGCCAGCGAAGCCGAATATGCCCGCGTACCGGTGGGCGCGGGGCGCTAGATCACTCATCCAGCCGACTCCTCAAAGGCGCGCCCAGATGCTCAAGAACCTCTTCGCCCGCAGGCCGCCGCCCGTCACCGTCGACCAGGTGATGGCCGCGCTGACCTCCGTGCTAGACCCCGAGGCCAACCGCGACATCGTCTCGCTCGGCATGGTCAAGAACGTCGCCGCCCGCGACGGCGTTGTGAGCTTTGCGATCCGGTTGCGCGAGGCGGGCAGCCCGCTTCAGGTCCCGATCGAGCGGCGGGCCCGCAAGGCGGTGGGCGCGATCCCGGGGGTGGGCGAGGTCCGGATCGGCTTTGAAACCGACCCGCGCTCCGAGCTGCGCGACACGAAGCCGCTGGCCGAACTCGAGGTCCGTCACGTCATCGCCGTCGCCAGCGGCAAGGGCGGGGTCGGCAAAAGCACCGTGGCTGTCAATCTCGCCTGCGGCCTGGCAAAACTGGGGCACCGGGTCGGACTGCTCGATGGTGACATTCACGGGCCGAATGTCCCATTGATGATGGGCATCGCCGGCGAGCAGCCCTTTGCCTTTGGCGACCGGATCTTCCCCCCGCAGGCGCACGGCGTGACGGTGATGAGCATGGGGCTGATGGTCCCGGCCGAGGCGCCGGTGATCTGGCGCGGGCCGATGCTGCATCAGGCGATCCGCCAGTTGTTGCGCGACGTGATGTGGGGCGAGCTGGATTTCCTGATCGTCGACCTGCCGCCGGGCACCGGCGACGCGCAACTCACTTTGATTCAGTCGATGCCGCTGGCCGGCGTAGCGCTGGTGACGACGCCTCAGGACGTGGCGCTGTCGGACGCGATCCGGGGCGGCGAGATGTTCCGCCAGTTGGACGTGCCCGTGCTCGGGATGGTCGAGAACATGAGCTACTACGAATGCGCGAAGTGTGGCGAGCGCGACTACATCTTTGGCGAGGGCGGCGGCGCGCGGCTGGCCGAGAAGATGGGCGTGCCGCTGCTGGCCCAGATTCCGATCCACGCGGCGATCCGTGCCGGCGGCGACGCGGGGATGCCCGCCGTCATGGGCGCGCCCGATTCGCCGGCCGGGCAGGCGTTCATGGGCGCGGCGCGCGCCATTGCCGCGGCTGCCAGCGCGCGCCCGGCCCCGAAAAGCGCAACGTCAAAAACCGATCCTCAACTCAAGATCATGGGCTAGGCCCGCAATATCCTCATGCCCAGCCCCCAAACCGTCCTCGCCGCGCTTTCAAAGGTCCAGGAGCCGGAACTGCATAAGGATCTGGTCAGTCTGAATATGGTCCACGCCATCCGCATCGACGGCGGGGCGGTCGAATTCACGATCCGGCTGACGACGCCGGCCTGTCCGCTTAAGCATCAGATCGAGCGCGAATGCGTTCTGGCGGTGGGCGCGATTCCCGACGTCACCGGGGTGAAAGTGCGCTTTGACGCGAACACAGTCCGCGACACGCGCCTGGCGAACCTGCCCGTCCGAAATATCGTGGCGGTCGGGAGTGGCAAGGGCGGGGTGGGCAAGAGCACGACCGCTGTCAACTTGGCGATCGCCCTGAAACAGCAGGGGGCCCGGGTGGGCCTGCTCGACGCCGACATCTATGGGCCGAACATCCCGCTGATGATGGGGGTGAAGGGGTCTCGCCCAAACGTGAGCGGGGGCAAGCTCGTGCCCGTGCAGGCGTTTGGCTTGCAGCTCATGAGCATGGGCTTCCTGCTGGGCGCCGATCAGCCGGCCATCCTGCGCGGGCCGATGTTGCACAAAGCTCTCGAGCAGTTCATTCGGGATGTGGCATGGAGCGACTGCGATTATTTGATCGTCGATCTGCCGCCGGGGACCGGCGACGTGCAGCTGTCGCTGTCGCAAATCGCGCCGATGACGGGCGCGGTTGTGGTGACGACGCCCCAGGACGTGGCCCTCGAGGATGTCCGCAAATCGATCTATGCCTTCAAGAGCATGAATGTGCCGGTGCTGGGCGTGATCGAGAACATGAGCTATTTCATCGCCCCCGACACCGGTCGGCGGTATGACATCTTCGGGCATGGTGGCGGGCAGCGGATGGCGCAGGCGCTGGACGTGCCCTTCCTGGGCGAAGTGCCGATCGACATGGCGATCCGCGAGGGCGGCGACCGCGGGCTGCCGATTGTGGCATCGGAAGCGGGCGGCGCGCATGCGCTGGCCTATCAGGCCATCGCCTCGGCGCTGGCGGCGAAGATCAGCGTGATGAACGCCCAACGGGCTACGCCTGGGCTAATTGCGTTGGACGCGATACCGATCGTGTAGGCGCTCGTTCCCATCGGTCACTCAGCGGCGCGGATGCCCGCGTGGCGCGCGACAGCGGGCCATTTGACACGGGAGCGCTTGCGGCCATACTGAGGACGAGCATTTTCGGCGGGCGGCGATTCCGACCTATGCGATTGGGGTGAAGATTATGTTCTTTCTAATGAGCGCGGGTGCTTTTTTGGTTTCGATCGGTTGTCTCTGGGCGGGGATTAGGGCCTTGCTCAAACAGAGTCGCGAACGGGCGGCATCCGTGTCCGCCCAGGGAGTCGTCGTCGGCGTTCGACGACAGGTCTTCAAGGCAGGCAGCTCCGGTGTCTATTGCCCGACCGTAGATTTTCGGCTTCCGTCCGGCGAGGTTGTCCGCTTTGAATCGTCGTTTGGGACCATGCCCGCCTCGCACAGCGTGGGCCAGGTCGTCAAAGTGGTCTACGACCCCCGGGATCCGCGCAAGGCGGAGGTCGATTCGGTTGTGGCCAACTGGCTGATGCCGGGCTGTCTGCTTGCTTTCGCGGCGGGCGCGATGTTTTTCAGCCTCATGTTCCTCGTCCTCTTTCTCATTACAGCCAGAAGCGGTTAGGGAGACACATGAGCGATGAACCTGTGGTCTGGCATTACGGCCTGATGGCCGAGCGCTGGGCGTTGCCGGGCAAGGAACCTCGCGAAGCGCTCTTCTTCCTGAAGGAGATCGCCCGCTTCGGCCAGCCCGTTCTCGATCTGGGCTGCGGAACCGGGCGAGTGCTGCTGCCGATGTTGCGGGCCGGGATCGACATCGACGGCTGCGACATCTCGGGCGATATGCTCGGGCACTGCCGGCGCAAGGCGGCCGAGGAGGGCTTCCGCCCGAATCTGTATGAGAGCCCGATGCACGCCATTGCCCTTCCCCGAAAATACCGCACGATCTACATCTGTGACGCGATCGGACTGGCCGGCGGCCGAGAGCATGACCTGGAAGCGCTGCGCCGCTGTCACGCGCACCTGGAAGAAGGCGGCGCCTTACTGGTCAACATACAGGCCGAATACACCTCGCGCGACTCGTGGGATGGATGGGTCAAGGAGGCGCGCCAGTTGTTGCCCCAGCCCTGGCCCGAGGAAGGCCGGCGACAGATTGCGCCGGATGGCAGCGAGCACATTGCCCGCTTCCGCTACGTGGACGTGAACCCGCTCGAGCAGCGCTACACCCGCGAGGTGCGCCTGGAGAAATGGCAGACTGGTGTTCTTGTCGCCTCGGAGGAACACTCCCTGATCGGGCAAATGTACATGAAGAACGAGATGCTGCTGATGCTGAGAGTGGCCGGACTCCGCGACGTCACCGTGCGGGGCGACTACACCGATGACCCCGCCACGTCCGACCACGACGAGCTGATCCTTACCGCAGTCCGTTAGCGCTCCCTTGCGCAATGCCCGCCGCTGGCGAGAATACTCCGCATGCCCGGCCACAGCGCGCCACCCATCTGATGCGGGTCGTGACCGCGCTGGAGCGATGAGGCAGAGGTCCGTTTGCGCATTTGGGCTTTGAGACTAAACTCTGTTGGGTCGACCATCTAGCGGCCTCATTTGAGGCGAAGGAGCAAATCAATCATGGTCCATGTCCTTGTCCGCCACACCGTCGCCGACTATTCAGCCTGGCGCCCTATTTTTGACGGCGACGCCGCACGGCGTAAGGCTGCCGGCGCCACGGGCGTTAACCACGTTCACCGCGACGTCGATGAGCCCAATACCCTGACGCTCGTTCTGGAGTGGGACAACGCTGAGAATGCCCGCAAGTTCTTGGACGATCCTGCCTTGCGCGAGGTCATGGCAAAGGCCGGCGTGGTCGGCGCTCCTGCCGTACGCGCGATCCTGGCAAACGCCTAAACACGACCTCGCAAGCCACACAACGGACCCCGGCTCCTGCCGGGGTCCGTTGTGTGGCAGCCTGCCTCCTGGAAATTCCGCCAAGCGCGAGGAGTGATCCGATGAGCAAAACAATCGTCCATACCGATCAAGCTCCGAAATCGCCCGCCTACAGCCAGGCCGTGCGGGCCGGCGGGCTTGTCTTCGTGTCCGGGCAGGGACCGTTTGATCCCGTGACCGGCGAGGTGGTGGGCTTCACCATTCAGGAGCAGACGGCCCAGTGTTTGCGCAATATCGAGGCAATTCTTCGCGAGGCGCGGAGCTCGCTTGCCCAGGCGGTCAGCGCGACCTTCATCCTGGCCGAGGAGGACGACTTTCCGGGCTTCAACGAAGAGTGGCTGAAGTGGTTTCCCGCGAATCCTCCGGCGCGCCAGGGCGCCAAGCTCCCCATCCGGCCCGGGGAAATGAAGATATCGATCGCCATCATTGCGGCGGCGTGAAAGGAACGTCGCTACAATGACTCGAACGCGCCCGCAGACATCGTGTTGCCTGTCGGCCGGGGGATGCAATGAGCGATCCGACCTCGACCCGCCCGCAGGCGCTAATCACCGGCGCGTCGTCGGGCATCGGCGCCGTCTTAGCCGAGCGCCTGGCCCGCGACCAATATGACCTGGTCCCGGTCGTCCGCCGCCACGATTGGCTCGAGGCGCTCGCCCAGCGCCTCACCCAGGAGCATGCCATTTCGGCTGAGGTGCTGGTCGCAGACCTCACCGATACCCAGGCGCTGCGGGCGGTCGAGCATCGCATCGCCGCGCTCGAGGATCTGAGCTTGTTGACCCAGATCAACGAGGGCCAGCGCCAACTGTTTGAGCGCAGCCGAACCGACGCCGAAGTGGCGCGGCGTGGAAGGTAACCCATCACCCAGTCAAGACCAATCATCCTCCCCACTGGCACCGTGACCTTCCTGTTCACCGACATCGAGGGCAGCACCCGGCTGTGGGAGCAATACTCCGGCCCGATGAAGGCGGCGGTCGCACGGCATGATGAGTTGCTTCACAACGTTGTTCTTGAGCATGCCGGACGGGTGATCAAGACAACTGGCGACGGCCTGCACGCCGTATTCATCCAGGCATCCGATGGTATGGCCGCAACCCTGGATGCGCAACGAGCCCTTGCGGGCGAAGCCTGGCCCGGCTTGCCGAGTCCTTTGCGGGTGCGGATGGGCCTCCGCACGGGCGAGGCTGAGTTGCGCGAGGGTGACTACTACGGCACGACCGTCAACCGGGCCGCCCGGCTGATGTCGATCGCGGCCGGCGGGCAGATCCTGCTCTCGGCCACAACGGCCGAGCTCGCCCGCGAGCAACTGCCCGAAGGCGCGAGCCTGCGCGACCTGGGCGAACACCGGCTCAAGGATCTGGCCCAACCCGAACAGGTCTTCCAGCTCACGGGATCGGGCCTGCCCGCTGATTTTCCGCCGCTCAAGTCGCTGGACGCGTTCCCCAACAACCTGCCGGTTCAGCTCACCAGTTTCGTCGGGCGCGAGCGCGAAGTCGCCGAGGTCAAACGCTTGCTGGCCACCACCCGGTTGTTGACGCTGACCGGTCCCGGCGGGACGGGCAAGACCCGCCTCTCGCTGCACGCATCGGCGGAGGCGCTGGAGTCGTTCGCGGGCGGAATCTGGCTGATCGAACTTGCCCCGCTGGCGGACCCGGCCCTCATCGCCCAGGCGGCCGCGGTCGCGCTGGGGGTGCGCGAGGGTGGCGGACGCACACTGCTCGAAGCGTTGATCGACTACCTTCGCCGGAAACAGATCCTGCTCATCCTTGACAACTGCGAGCATCTGGTCGAAGCGTGTTCGCGCTTTGTCGAAGCGCTGTTGCGCGCCTGCCTGAAGCTCAAGGTCCTGGCCAGCAGCCGCGAGGCGCTGGGGATCGCGGGGGAGACCGCCTTCCGGGTTCCCTCCCTGGCCCTGCCCGAGGCCGACTGCGCCATGCCTGATGCGCTGGCCCGGTCGGAGTCAGTCCAACTGTTCGTCGAGCGCGCCCAGGCGCACTTGAACGGGTTCGCGGTAACCGAGGCCAATGCGGGCGCCATCGCCCAGATCTGCCGGCGCCTCGACGGGATCCCGCTCGCGCTCGAGCTGGCCGCGGCGCGGGTCAAGTTACTCAAGCCCGAGCAGATTGCGGCCCGGCTGGATGACCGCTTCCGGCTGCTGACGGGCGGAAGCCGCACTGCTCTGCCGCGCCAGCAAACCCTGCGGGCGATGATGGACTGGAGCTGGGAGCTGCTCCCCGAACCGGAGCGCGTGTTTCTACGACGGCTGTCGGTCTTTGCGGGAGGCTGGACGTTGGAGGCGGCCGAGGCGGTCGCCGCCGACGCAAGCGCCGGGGTCGACGCGCTCGATCTGCTGGGCCAACTGGTCAACAAATCGCTGGTCACAATGGAAGCCGACCAGTCTTCCACCGCGCGGTATCGCCTGCTGGAGACCATCCGCCAGTACTCCCGCGACAAACTGTTCGAAGCCGGCGCGGACGAAGGCAGCGGGGCACGCAATCGGCATCTCAGTTTCTATCTTGCGTTCGCCGAGGAGGCCGCCCCCAAACTGACCGGCCCGGAAATGATCGATATCTTGGACAAACTGGGGGCGGAGCAGGATAACTTTCGGGCGGCGCTGGTGTGGTCTTTGAGTGCAGATCCACTCGCGGCCCTGCGCATGACGGCGGCTCTGACCGGCTTTCGGGGCAGCCGCTTGTCGGTCACAGAAGCCTATGCGCTGACCCAGTTGGCGCTGACGGCGACGGAAGCCCGGCACTGGGAGGGTGAGGCAGCCAAGACCTATCTGGCGGCCAAAGCCTGGACTGTGATCGTCGCTGCTTCCATGCTTATGGCGATGGGAGAGAATCAGAAGGCCATGTTCATGATCGAGGGCGGAATCGCTCTGGCGCGCCAGATCGGCGCCAGCCGGACGCTGGCGATGGGTTTGGGGATCGGGGCAACCATCACGGGGTTTCTCGGCAAATTGGACCTGGCCGGCGCCTGGGCAGAGGAATCGAATACACTGGCTCTCCAGGACGGCGATGCGTATGCACTGACGATGATGGCCGGCGTGCGAGGATTTTTGGCACTCGTCGCCAATCAGCGTGTGGATGCGCATGAAATGGAAGAGATCATTCGGCTCGCCCGCGCGTCGGGCAACCCGCAGGCGATGGCGATGGCTTACAGAAATGTCGGCCGGCTCACGGCATTGGGAGGGAATCTCGCCGAAGCGTTCCTTTTCCATGAGAAGTCCGGGCAGCTCTTTCTGAGGGTGCGCGACAGATCCTCCTACAACTCATGCCGGAGCGAGATGGGGCATATTCTGCGCTGGCAGGGGCGGAATACCGAGGCCGCCGTCCGGTATAGCGAGACGATCCGGGTCTGGTCCGAATTGGGGCAGCGGGCGGCCGTCGCGCGAGAACTGGAAAGCTTTGCCCTGATCGCCGTCGCGCAAGGTCAGAGCGAGCGGGCAGGCCGGCTCTTTGGCGCGGCGGAGGCGCTCCGGGGCGCCAATGGCTCGCCCATGTTGCCCTCGGAACGACGCGAATACGACGAGGGTTTGGCGCGTCTGCGCGGGCAGATGGACGAGGCGGCCCTCACCCTTGCGTGGGCGGCGGGCCGGGCAATGGACATGGATCAGGCGATTGACTTCGCCGCGCCGCGGTAGGCTCCCAGGAAGGCACGGGCGGTATCGGCGGCAGTCAATTCAACGCTTTCTCGTAGATGCGGTGCTTCTTATAGATCTTCCCGCCCATGTTCACCGCGTCATCGAGGGTGAGGACGTCCTCCTCGATCTGGACGATGTCGGCGTGCTCGAAGCGCCCGTCGCTGATCGTCTTGAACATCTCGGAGTACAGGACCGCGTTCACGCCCAGCCCGCGATACGGGGCCAGGATTCCGGCCCCCATCAGATTCAGCCAGCGGGTGCGTTTGAACTCGCGCAGGATCCAGAACCAGCCAAAGGGCAGCAGCCTGCCCTTCGCGCGCTGAATGCCCTCGCTCAGATCGGGGAAACCAAACAGGAAGCCGGCGATGGCATCGCCCTTCATCACCAGCTTGATCATCTTCGGCTCGCCCACCTGCATCAGTCGGTCGCCGATGACCTTGGCCTCGGCGTCCGTCACCGGGTTGAATTCCCAGTTGCGCTCGAACGTATCGTTGTAGAGCTTGACAATCCGGGGGATCCATTCGCGCAGCTCGGCCTTGGTCTCAAACGACTTGATCGTGAACCCGCGCCGGGCCTTCATCCGCTCGGCGATCTCGAACACGCGCGGCGGCAGCTTTGGGCTGCCCGGCAGATACAGTGACATGAAATCGCGCTGGCGGGTGTAGCCGGCGCCCTCGATCAGCCCGCCGTAGTAGGCGTGGTTGTAGGGGATGCCGATGGCGGGGTGATGCTCGAAGCCCTCGACCAGCACGCCCAGCCCATCGCCCTGCAGAAAGCCCTTCGAGCCGACGACCTTATCCAGCCCGCGCGTCTTCGCCCAGGCCTCGGCGGCGCCAAACAAACCGCGGGCAGCCTCGGCGTCATCCTCACCGTCGAACAGGTAGAAATTGGCCGTGTTGCACTTCCAGTGGGCGTTGTAGTGCTTGTTCTCCAGGACCGCGATCTGGCCGACGACCCGGCCGCCCCGCTCGGCGGAGAAGAAGGCCGCGTCGCTGTGGGCGTAGAACGGCGACTTCTTCCGGTTGAGCATCAGGCGGGTGTCATTGACGATGGGCGGCACCCACTGCGGGCAATCCCGATACAGGCGGAAGGGCAGATCGACAAAGCGATCAACGGCGCGCCGGTCGGTGGTGTCGACCTCGGAAATCGTGAGGGTCATGGGCGCGTATTGTGGCACGACGGAGGACGGTGTTCCGGTTGCGTTCCCGGACCTACGCCTTCTTCAACCCGCTCAGCGCGGCGCTGAGGCGCTTGCCGCCGTGGCCCTCAAAAAAAACCTCGACCTCTTCGTCGTCGCGCATCCGGGTGCTGCGCAGCACGATCCCGCCCCCGAACTTGGTGTGCTTGACCCGATCCCCGGGCTTGAACTGGGTGCCGGTGTTTGTGGGCCGGGTGGTCTCAGCCGGGCGGGCGCCGGGTGTGGCAGGAGTACCTGAGTCCCAGCGGGTCGGGTTGCCAGCCCAGGTCGTCGTCTCGGCCTTCAGGTCCGAGCCGGTCTTGCGCTTGCCATCCACCAGCGCCTCGGGCAGATCGCGCAGAAAGCGCGAGGGCTCGGCCGCGTCGCTCTGCCCATACAGCGAGCGTCGGAACGCGCGCAGCAGATACAGCCGCTCCTTGGCCCGGGTGATGCCGACGTAAAACAGGCGGCGCTCTTCGGCCATGTCCTCGGGAGCCTCGAAGGTGCGGCTGTGCGGGAGGATGCCATCCTCCAGCCCGGTGATGAAGACCGCCTTGTACTCGAGGCCCTTGGCCGCGTGCAGGGTGAGCAGGGTCGGCGCATTGGGGCTCTCCTCCACGTTGTCGGTCTCGCTCACCAGCGCGACGTCGTTGAGAAAGTCCTGGAGCGGCGTATCGCCGGCCTCGGCCGCCACGTTGCGCAATTCGGCCACGTTCGCCCAACGGTCCTCGCCCTCATCCGTGCCGTCCCGCATCCAGTCGCGGTACCCGCTGGTCTTCATGATCTGGTCGAAAAGCTGGGCGACGTTCAGCTCGTCCTTGAGCGCCCGCCAGGTCTTCCACATCGCTCCGAAATCGGCCAGGGCTTTGACCGCCCGGCCTTCCAGGTTGCCCTGGGTGAGGACCTCGAAGACGGGCAGACTGTTGGACCGGGCGTATTCCTCGAACGTGGCCACGCTCTTGTCGCCGATGCCGCGGGCTGGCACGTTGATGATCCGGCGCAGGCTTATCGAATCGGCCGGGTTATTGACGATCCGCAGATAGGCCATGGCGTCTTTGATCTCCTTGCGGGCGTAAAAGCGCGTCGCGCCCACCAGCCGGTAAGGGACGCCGGCCCGGACAAAGGCGTCTTCAATCGCCCGGCTCTGGGCGTTGGTCCGATACATCACCGCCACCTCGCCCGGCTCGGCCGCCTTCAGGCGCGACAGCTCGGCGATTGTGTCCACCACATACTGGGCCTCTTCCTCGGCGTTGTAGAGCTCGCGCTGGACGATCTTCGGCCCGGCGCCCTTTTCGGTGAAGAGGTTGATGTGCCGCCGGTTCGGGTTGCGCTTGATGACGGCCATGGCCGCGTCCAGAATCGTCTGCGAGCTGCGGTAGTTCTGGTCCAGCGGAATGACCGTCAGATCGGGAAAGTCTTTCTCGAGCCGCTGGGCGTTGCGGTGATCGGCCCCGCGCCACTTGTAGATCGACTGGTCGGGATCGCCCACGCAAAACAGGTTGGGGTGTTTGGCCGAGATCAGGCGCAGCATCTCGTACTGGGCGATGTTGGTATCCTGAAACTCGTCAACCAGGGTGTGCAGGGTCTTTTCCTGCAGGCGCTCGCGCGCGGGAGCGGCCTCGCGCAATAAACGCACGGTCTCCATCAGCAGATCGTCGAAGTCCAGGGCATTGTTGGCCCGCAGGATGGCGTTATAGCGCTCGTAGACGCGCTGGGCGATCTCGTTGATATACGTGTCCGGCGCGAACAGCTCGGGCGTCACCAGCTCATTCTTGAGGTTGCTGATGATGCCGTGGACGGTCGAGGGTTTGATCCGCTTCTCGTCGAGGTTGAGCTCCTTGAAGGCGGCCTTGATCACCCCGAGCTGGTCGTCCGAATCGAAGATCGCGAAGTTGCGGTCGATGCCGATCAGCGGTCCGTCGCGGCGGAGCATCCGCGCGCACAGGCTGTGGAAGGTGCCCATCGCCACTTCTCGGGCGGGCTCGCCGATGGCGCGCTCAAGCCTGTCGCGCATCTCGCGCGCGGCCTTGTTGGTGAACGTCACTGCCATGATCCTGTAGGCGAAGACGTTCCGGGCGCTGATCAGATACGCGATCCGGCTGGTCAGCACCCGGGTCTTGCCGCTGCCCGGCCCGGCGATGATGAGGTGCGGGCCGTCCTTCGCCTCGACGGCGCGGCGCTGGTTGGTATTGAGCTTGTCGAGCAGGGCTTGTGTCATGCCGGTCAGGGGATCAGAACCACCTTTCCGGTGGTGGCGCGGCCGGCCAGCGCGGCCTGGGCGGCTCCGGCCTCGGCCAGGGGGTATTGCCGGTCAATCCGGACGCTGAGCTTGCCGGCCGCCATCCAGCCGAACAGGTCGCCGGTCCGGGAGAGCAGTTCCTCGCGGGTTTGCAGGTAGTGGCCGAGCGTGGGGCGGGTGAGATACAGCGAGCCTTTGCTCATCAGGGTGAGCGGATCGAGCGGGTCGACCGTGCCGCTGGCGTGGCCAAACAGGGCCAGCACGCCCCGCGGGCGGAGGCAGTTCAGGCTGCGTTCGAACGTGTCGCGGCCAACCGAGTCGTAGACCACGTCGACGCCCTTTCCGCCGGTCAGGCGACGGACCGCGGTGTCGAAGTCCTCATAGGGCAGGACGTGCTCGGCGCCGGCCGCGGTCGCCAGGGCGCGTTTGGCCTCGCTCGAGGCCGTGGCGATGACGCGCGCGCCGCGCAGCCGGGCGATCTGGACCAGCAGATTGCCGGTCCCGCCCGCGGCCGCGTGGATGAGGCAGGTGTTCCCCGGCTGCAGGGCGAAGGTGTCGCTGGCCAGGTAGTGGGCGGTGCAGCCCTGGAGCATGACCGCCGCGGCCTGGGTCGTCGCCACGCCGGCGGGGACCCGGACAAGCTTGTCGGCCGGGACGATGGCGTACTCGGCATACGCACCGCCGACAAAGGCGTAGGCGACCGGGTCACCGGGCTTGAGTTCGGTCACGCCTTCACCGAACCCGTCGACCGTGCCGGCGGCCTCCTGGCCGGGGGTGAAGGGCAGGGCGACCTTGTAAACGCCCATCCGGTGGTAGATGTCGATGAAGTTGACCCCGATGGCCTCGAGCTTGACTCGGACCTGGCCGGGTCCGGGCTCGGGCAGCGGGACCTCATCGATTCGGAAGACCTCAGGTCCGCCATGCTCGTGGAAGCGGATTGCCTTCATGGGTTACTCCCCCTGCAACTGGCTGATCTCGGCCGGGGTAAGGGCGAGGGTTGCCGCGGCCAGGATGTCGTTGAGTTGGACGAGCGAGGTCGCTGACGCAATTGGGGCGGTGATCGACGGGCGGGCGACCAGCCAGGCCAGCGCAACTGTGGCAGGTGACGCGCCGCGGGCCTGGGAGACCGCCTGGACGCGCCCAAGGGTCTGCCAGGCATGGTCGTCGGCCATATAGCGTGTCCGCACACCGCCGGCCCGCTTTGTTTCGGGCAGCTCACCCTCGCGGGCGTATTTTCCGGTCAAAAAGCCGCTGGCCAGCGACGAGTAGGGGATCACCCCGACGTGCCGCTCGGTGACGATGGGCTCGAGATCGGTCTCGTAGGCGTTGCGGCGGATGAGGTTATAGAACGGCTGCAGGCACTCGTATCGCGCCAGATGCCGGGCGGCCGAGGTGTCGAGGGCCTCAGTCAGGCGCGCGCCGGTGTAGTTCGAAGCGCCGATCGCGCGGACCTTGCCCGAGGTGACGAGCTCGTCGTAGACGGCCAGGGTTTCCTCGAGCGGCGTCTCGGGGTCGTCGATGTGAGACTGATACAGGTCGATGTAGTCGGTCTTGAGGCGACGCAGCGAGTGCTCGACCGACTTGAGGATGCGGCCGGGCGCCAGGCCCTCGCCGCCGTCGCCCATCCTGTTGCCGACCTTGGTGGCGAGGATGACCTTGTCACGATTGCCGCGGTCGGCCATCCAGTTGCCCAGGATGGTCTCGGATTCGCCCCCGGAGTGGCCGGGCACCCAGGTGGAATACGCGTCGGCGGTATCGATGAAGTTGCCGCCTCCCGCGAGGAACGCGTCGAGGATGGTGAACGAGGCCGGCTCGCTGACGGTCCATCCGAAGACGTTGCCGCCCAGACAGACGGGTGAGACATTCAGGCCGCTGCGGCCAAGGGGTCGGTATTGCATACGCCCATTATGGCCGACCTCAGATATCCAGATTCCGAACTTCACGGGCGTGGCGGGTGATGAAGTTCCGCCGGGGGGGCACCGAGTTGCCCATAAGCATGTCAAACGTCCGGTCCGCCTCGGCGACGTCGTCGACGGTCACCTTGAGGAGGGTGCGCTTGGTGGGATCCATCGTCGTCTCCCACAACTGCTCGGCGTTCATCTCGCCCAGACCCTTGAAGCGTTGCACAACGACCTGGGCGGTGTTCGTGCTGTCGATGCCCTTGGTCTTGAGTTCCAGCATGATCTGGTCGCGCTCGGCGTCGCTGTAGCAGTAGCGGACTTCTTTGCTGCCCTTCTTGGTCTCGACCCGGTAGAGCGGGGGCTGGGCGATGTAGAGATGCCCGCCTTCCACCAGGGTGGTCATGTAGCGGAAGAAGAAGGTCAGCAGCAGGGTCCGAATATGGCTGCCGTCCACGTCGGCGTCGGACATCAGGACGATCCGGTCGTAGCGCCGGTTCTCCAGGTTGAACTGGTCGCCAATCCCGGTCCCCAGCGCGCTGATCAGGGCCTTGATGGCGTCGCTGCCGAGGATCTTGTCCAGCCGGGCGCGCTCAGTGTTCATGATCTTGCCGAACAACGGCAGGATGGCCTGGAAGTGACGGTCGCGGCCTTGTTTTGCGGAGCCACCGGCCGAATCTCCCTCGACGATAAAGATCTCGCACTTGGCCGGGTCGCGCTCCGAGCAGTCTGCCAGTTTGCCGGGCAGCGTCCCGCTCTCGAGCGCGCTCTTGCGCCGGACCAGTTCGCTGGCCGCCTTGGCCGCCTCGCGCGCGCGCTGGCTGAGCAGGCACTTGTCGATGATGGCCTTTGCGTCGCGGGGGTTCTCCTCGAGGAACGAGGCGACCGCTTCCTTCACCACCTGCTCGACCGCCGTCTTGGCGTCGGTGTTCATGAGCTTGACCTTGGTCTGGCTCTCGAACTGCGGCTCGGGATGCTTGATGCTGACGATGGCGGTCAGCCCTTCCAGCGTGTCGCGGCTGTCCAACGACCCATCTTTATCCTTCAACACGTTCGCCTTGCGGGCGAAGTCGTTGAGCGAGCGGGTGATGGCGCTGCGCAGCCCGGTCTGGTGCGTCCCGCCGTCGGGGGTGTTGATCGTGTTGGCGAAGTAGAACTCGCTCGAGGCCGTCGCGTCGGTGTATTGCAGCGCCACCTCGACCCCGATCTTGTCCACTTGCTTGCTGGCCGAGATGACCGGGTGCAGCGAATCCTTGTTACGGTTGAGATACTTGACAAAGGCCGTAATGCCGCTCTCAAAGTAAAACGACATCTCGCGGTCTTCGCGCTCGTCGCGGAATAGGATCGTCACCCCGCGGGTAATAAACGCCATTTCGCGGAAGCGCTGGGCGAGGGTGTCGAACTTGAAGCTGTTGTCCTCGGGGAAGATCTGCGTGTCGCGCAGGAAGGTGATCCGGGTCCCGGTCTCGCCCGGCTTTGCCTTGCCCACCACCTCGACCTTGGAGGTGGCCTTGCCCTCCGAGTAGGTCTGGCGCACGATCTTGCCATCCCGGCGAACCTCGGCTGTGACCGCGCTGGACACGGCGTTGACCGCCTTGACCCCGACGCCGTGCAAGCCGCCCGAGACGGTGTACGCCCCCGATCCGAATTTACCGCCGGCGTGCAGGTTGGTCATGACCACTTCGAGCGTGCTGACCTTGTCCCCCTTCTTGTTGCGAAAGGTGGGGTGGATGTCGGTCGGGATGCCGCGCCCGTTGTCGACGACGGTGACCGATTCGTCGGGGTGGATGGTGATCTCAATCCGGTCGCACTGACCGGCCAGCACCTCGTCCACGCTGTTGTCAACCACCTCGAAGACGAGGTGATGCATGGCCTTGCTGTCGGTGCCGCCGATGTACATGCCGGGGCGCTTGCGGACCGCTTCGAGGCCCTCAAGCACCTGAATCTGACCGGCGCCGTATTCCTGGGAGTTCTTCTGATCTTGGTCTGTCATGTTTAGAACATTTATTCTATTTTACCATGCCGGGCCTCGCGTTTTGGTCTGTTTTTCTCGGCTCCAGTCGCACTTCACCCAACCGAAGAAAGGAAAAAGGATGGTATCGGAAGTTGCGGCCGTCGATCTCCCTTCCCTTCCTTCTTGCTTTCTTCGTAACTGCTCAGCCTACGCGCCCGTATCGGTCGGAAGTCGGGAACGCCGGACGAGCAGATGCTGACCTGGTTGACAGCCGGGCAGGCGGCGGAATATCTGAAGGAGCAGAAGTCGGGTATTCTTTGCCTATCGACATGCGGACAAGCACTCAACTAATCCTGATCGCGATCATCGCCCTCTATACCGCTGGCTGCGGCGGCTCAACGCCGCCGGTCACCGTCAGCGCGCCGCCGACAGCTATCCCCGCCGCCGCAATCACGCGCGGTGAGATTGCCTTTAATGCCACCTGCGCGGCCTGCCATGGCGAACGCGGCCGGGGAACCACCACCGGCCCGCCGCTCGTCCACGACTACTACAAGCCCAGCCATCATGCGGACGCGGCTTTTTTGCTCGCGGTCCGCAACGGCGCCGTCCAGCACCACTGGGGCTTTGGCAAAATGCCCGCTCAACCCCAGGTGACCAACGTCGAGATCGTCGACATCATCGCCTATGTGCGGGCCATCCAGCGCGAAGCGGGGATTCGATAGGGAGATCGTAAACCGAAGCTGGCTCATGCTTACTTCGGTCTTCGGTCTCCCGTCTTCGGTCCCTTGAACTATGATCCGGTATTCAGAAAAGTCATACAACCCCTCCGATTGAAGCCCGGTCGGACGTCTTCCGCATCACCGGCATGGATTGCGCTGATTGCGCGCGAGCCATCGAAGCCGGCGTGGCGAAGCTCGACGGCGTGAGCGCGTGCGCGCTGAACTACGCGGCCGGCATCCTCAAGGTCCAGGGCGCGATCCCGCGCGAGACCGTCATCGGCCGCGTCCGCGCGCTGGGTTATGGCGTCCAAGAGACGCGCGATGATGCGCCCGCCCGCCTGCCGTTTCTGAATGGATTGCCCGCCACGGGCGCGGCCGGCTTTCTGCGTTTCCTCCTCTCCCGCCGTACGACGGCCCTGGCCCTGTTGGGAGCGCTGTTGATTCTGCCCGGACTGCTCTTCAACGAGCTCCTGCCGATGCTGGACCTTCGGTCGGTCGTTTTTGACGTCACCTCGCTCGGCGCGTTGCTGGCCGCCGGGTTGCCCATCGCCCGGAGCGCGTGGCGGGCGCTGCGGATCAACCGCCGGATCAGCATCAACCTGCTGATGACGATCGCCGCGATCGGCGCAGTTGCCATCGGCGCGACCACCGAGGCCGGTCTGGTGATGGTCCTGTTTGCCATCGGCGAGGCACTCGAGGGCTATACGATGGAGCGCGCCCGGGATTCCATCCGCAGCCTGATGCGGGTCGCGCCCAATGAGGCGACCGCGCTCCGGCCGCGCATGAACTGCCGGGAACATCTTGGCCAGAACGGTTATGCGGGCGGACCGTGCCCGGTGTGCGGGCCCGAAGAGACCCGGGTGTTTGTCGACGAGCTCGCCATCGGCGAGACCATCGTCGTCAAACCGGGCGAGCGCGTCGCCATGGATGGCCTTATTCTTGAGGGCGCATCGAGCGTAAATCAGGCCCCGATCACGGGCGAGAGCCTGCCGGTGGATAAGACGGTTGGCGCGGAGGTGTTCGCGGGTTCGATCAACGGCGAGGGCGCGCTCGTCGTCAAGGTGACCCATCGGGCGCAGGACAACACCATCAGTCGCGTCATTGCCATGGTCGAGCAGGCCCAGGACAAGAAGGCGCCCGCCGAGCGCTTTGTCGACCAGTTTGCGAAGTACTACACGCCGGCCGTCGTCGGCGTCGCCGTGCTGGTCGCGCTCGTTCCGCCGCTGATCTTCGGCGCGCCGTTTCTCGGACCGCAGGGCTGGTTGTATCGGGCCCTCGAGTTGCTGGTCGTGGCCTGCCCCTGCGCGCTCGTCATCAGCACCCCGGTTGCCCTGATCAGCGCGATCAGCAATGCGGCTCGCAATGGCGTGCTGGTAAAGGGCGGCGCCTCGCTCGAGGCGCTCAGCCGGGTCCGGACTGTTGCGCTGGACAAGACCGGGACCCTGACCGAGGGCCAGCCGCGGGTGGTCAAGGCCCAGGCCCTCGATTGTGTGAACCTGGTTGGAAACTGCGACCGTTGTGATGATCTGCTCGCCCTGGCCAGCGCCGTCGAGCGGCGCAGCGAGCATCCTCTGGCGAAGGCGATCGTCGATGCGGCCGACGCGCGCGGCGTCCGCAATCGGTATGCCGCCGCCGATACGGTCACCGCGATCACGGGCCGGGGCGTGACGGGCGAGGTGGACGGGCGGGCTGTGCTGATCGGCAGCCACGCCTATTTTGACGACGTGCTGCCGCACGAGACGGCGCTGTGCGGCGAGATCGACGCGGCGTCGGCGCTCGGGCATACCCCCATGCTCGTCGGCGAGAACGGCCGCCTGCGCGGTTACATCACCCTCGCCGACACAGTCCGCGACTCCTCGCGCGAAGCGCTCGCGCGCCTGGCCGCTGACGGGATCGCCACCATCATGCTGACCGGCGACAACGCCGCGACCGCGAGCGCGATTGCCCGGGATGTCGGGGTGTCCGATGTGCGGGCCGGGCTTCTGCCCGGGCAAAAGGCGGACGCGATCAAGGCGCTTCTGAGCACTCACCGTTGGGTGGCGATGGTGGGCGATGGCGTCAACGACGCGCCGGCGCTGGCCACGGCGACGGTCGGGATTGCGATGGGCGCGGGGTCGGGCCAGGCGCTCGAGACCGCCGATGTCGCGCTGATGGCCAATGACCTGCGCAGGGTTCCCTACGCGCTGCGCCTGGCCCGCGCCGCGATGGGGACGATCCGCGGGAACATCGCGTTCGCCATTGGGATCAAGCTGGTGTTCCTGGCCCTGGTGCTGATGGGACTGGGAACGTTGTGGATGGCCGTGTTTGCCGATGTCGGCGCGTCGTTGATCGTGACCTTGAATGGGATGCGCTTGCTGGGGTGGCGGGATAAGCCGGCTACTTGATCAGCAAGCCGGTCAGCCAAAGAATCAGCATGCCCGCGGTTACGCCCGCGAACTGCGTGAGTGGCGAAGGCGCGTTGGCATTGTTCTTTTGCAGCATCCTGAAGAGCTGAAAAACGACGACAAAGACGGCGCCCGCGCCCACCGAAAGAAACAAGACCGCCAGCGGCTGTGAATAGCTCAGCCCGCCGATCCAGGCTCCCGCGATGGCGGGCCCACCGCCGATCAAGCCCATCAGGCCGAGATCGGAGAGCCTGAGCGGGTCGCCCGCGATGGGCGTGACGATCGCCAGCCCTTCGGTGATGTTTTGGATGATGAACCCGACCACGAGAAAAGTTCCAAGTGACGCCGCGCCCACGGCGAACGACGCGCCGATGGCGAGTCCTTCGCCAAAGTTGTGCAGGCCAATGCCAATCGCGATCATGAATGCGAGCGAGACGCGCGTCCGGGCAGGGTCAGGGGCAGTTGCGCTCCCGCCGCGGGGGGACGCCTGGCGCTGCGAGATGGCCTGCAGCAGCATGAACGTCGCAACGATCCCGATCCCGACGATGCCAATCCCCTGGAAGGCGCCCCCGAGTCCGTTGGCCAACTCCAATGCCTCGCTCGCCGCGTCAATTCCGAGGAAGATCAACAATCCGATTGTCACGGCGGTAAAGAACACCATCCACCGCCGCGACATTCGGCGCAGGACAGGCAGCCACAACATGCCGAGCACAATCGGGATGACACCCACATACAGGCCGATCAGGGTGAAACTCAACAGGGTTCTGACATCGGCTGCGCGGGTTTCGGCCGCCACCGCGATCGAGGCGTCGAAGGCGATCGCGCTGGATGAGATCAGCCGGATGGCGTAGGCCTCCCCTTCAACCCACGGGTAGTCGAGCCTGATCGTTGCGCTTCCCAGCCGGGGGATTGAAGGCCCGGGGGTTGCCGCAAACGCCCAGTACGAATCGTTGATGATGACCTGGGCAATGGCGACGGTCTGCGGGCTGACGTTGCGCAAGTGCAGTTCGATCGTGCCGGGTTTGAGTGTCGCGCGCTCAAACTGAAGCGCCTCAATGGGGGCGGCGGGCTTGGCGCTGAGGCCGGCGCCATCGGTGCGGACAAAGACCGCGATGACGACCGCCAGAAGGAGAATCGGCAGGGCGAACAGCAGAATTGTGCGGCCAGGGCCGGGCCTCGACGCGGTGACCGGACTTGATCCCACAGGCGTGGTCTGGGTCATGATCTATGCCTCCACTTCAAATTGCCCAACCCAGCCCAGCTCGGCGAACTCGGTTTTGTGCGCGTGAAAGAGGTAGCGGCCCGGGTGTTTGTAGCGAAATTCCAAAATTCCGCGCTGGCCCTGGCCCTGAATGATGGTGTCGGTGAGCTCGCTCGGTGTCAGGCTCGTGCCGGTCGGAAAGTAGTGGAAGAAGTTCGCGTGCACGTGGAAGGAATTGAGCATGTCGTATTCGAGGATGTTCACCAGGAAAATCCTGTTCAACGCGCCGGCCTTGATCTTGATTGGATTGCGGTCGTAGTGAAAGGGGATCGTGTTGACGCAATAGATTTCGTTCTTGCCGTCAAAGTCAATATCAAACCCGGCCATCACCATGACCATTTCCCTGTCCGCTTTGTTCACGTAACCCGCTTTTGGATCAATGATGAAGGCGCCGTACAGGCCCTTTGCAATGTGCGAAGCAAGCGGCAGCACATGGCAGTGATAGAGATGCAGCCCAAACGGTTCGGCGTCAAACTCGTAGATGAAAGTGCCGCCCGGGTTGACCGGCGTTGCGCCGTCCATCTCGGCGGTATGAAAGCCGTGAAAGTGAATCGAGTGGGCATGATCGCTGCCGTTGATGAAGGTGACTTTGACCCGGTCACCCTCCGTGCAGCGAATCGTCGGCCCGGGCACGCGGCCGTTATAGGTCCAGGCCGGATACTGAATTCCCGGAGCGACTTCGATCATCTTATTCTGGGCCACGATGGTGTACTCGCGCAAGGTCTGCCCATTTGCGAGCTGACTGACTTTGCCAAAGTCAAAATCCCCCAGCAGATCGGTCGGGTTGAAACCGTTGGCATCGTGGTCCACCTCCCCGACCATGCCCGCGCCCGAATGCCCGCCATGCGCGCCGCCCGACGGTGGCGGGAGCGGCTGCTGGTGCGGCTGGCCGGTTCCATGCGGGGAGGACCCGGACGCCGCAAGCCCGCCTCGCGCGCCCTCGCCAAACGCGGCAAAGCCGGTGGCAAGCGCGCCTGTGCCGAGCGCCCCCAGCAATAGGCGTCGCGAAATCGTTCTCTTGGTCATCTTGTCGAACCCCCCTTGGCGCCACGACCCACCTCGTGACTGCCCAAATACCTCGCGAAAGGGTGTGCCCCGCCTCAGACCGGGCCGATGAATTCCTGGACACACTCCGGTTTAGGGTTGCCTAAACAGCGCCATCTTAATTTAGGTATCCCTAAATGTCAAGCGGGGATTGGACATTCGCCATGACTCCTGCAAAGTCGTCAATTTCCGGTCGGCACGATGCTGCGGCGACCTCAAGAGACAGTATGGGCTAAGAAATCAACAGAAAAAGGGGAGAAAGGGAGGGTAATTGCCTTCTCCCTTTCTCCTGCAAATCGCTGAAAACCGACGGCGATCAAGCGGATCGCAGACATCACGGATTCTGTCAAGGGACTTTGCAGGAGCCATGGGACATTCGCCCATTTCCGAATCGAGAAGCCCGCCCGCATTTGTTGCGCGGTAAAGGCGGCCACGAGGATGCGCAAGCATGGATCGCTCGGGCGAGCCGCCCGCGCTCCCGACGCGAACCACGTTGTCATGCCTGCCCTTTCGGCCGGGGCGGTTTGAAACTCAGTTTGACTCCCCACGCGGTTGCGTATTTCTTGCGGTACTTGGGGTCGGTTTCGATCTCGATCAGCGCGAGCGCCCGATCTCGGATCGCATCATCCTTCGCCGCGTCGTGGAGCTGGCGCAGGCCGACCTGGATGTCGTAGCGGATAAGGGTGCAGTTTCTCTCGACCGCGCAGTCACGGAAGCGCCTGGCCAGACTGTCGACCACCATCTTTTGCTGCTTCGCGCCAGCGGCGCCCACCTTCCAAATCGATTGCAGCGTATGTCGGGCAGTGACGAAGCGCTCGTCCCGGGTGGCGGCCAGGAGCTGCGGAAAGTCCGTGACCATCCGGCCCTTTGGGTCGCTTTTGGCCAGGTTGCTGAGTAACTGCCCGGCGATGGCGCGGATATGATTGTTCTCGTCCTTCAGATGCGCGAGGGCCTCATCCCAGACCTCGTAGGCCCATCCGACCTTTTCGTCGGTGATCGCAATGACGGTCATGAAGGCCCGATATCGAGCGTCGGGATCCGTCGAATACAGATCGTCGAATAATCTGCGGGTGGCACTGTCCATGGAAACCTCCGGCGGCATTTTCCTGTGAATCACACAGGCGGTCTACCTAATTCAGGACGATTTGTGAAGTACTTTACGCCGTCGATGGCGCCGAAGTGCTCATCCTGGGTCCACAACACCGCTTTGTGAAGCTGCGCGGTCGCAAGGATCAGGCAGTCCGCCATCGCCAGCTTGCGCACGAGCGATATCCGCGCGGCATCAAGCGCGATCTCGCGATCAAGCGCGACCACCGTTCCCAGCGACATGAAGCCGACAAAGCGCAGAGCGTCTTCTTCGCCGGCCTGGGCCAGTAGGCGCTTGAAGACCTCGAAGACGCAGATCACCGGAACGATGAGCCGATCAGTCGCCTGAATTGGAGGCGCAAAGAAGCGCGCGTTCGGTCCGCCGGCAAAATACTCGAGCCAGCCCGAGGAATCGACGACGTTCTTCATCGGCGTTCATCGGCCTCCTCACGCTCGACATCGGTGTTCAGCCCTTTCAGCAAGCCCCGCGCCTTTTCGATTGGGGGCACGACGACCACCCTCAACGTGAGATTGTACGGAATGAACATGATCTTCTGGCCAGCCTTCAAGTTGAAGCGTTCGCGAATCTCGCGCGGGATCACGACCTGAAATTTGGAGGAAATTGTGGCGGCATGCATGCTTTACGCTTACTTATCGATCTGAATTGGTAAAGAAAGCTTACCAGAGCGGGCCGTCAGTGGGCAGACCCGCAAGGCGGCCGCGAGTGCCCTTCAGCCGCCGGCCGGCTGGCGTGAGCCGTCCAAAAAGACCGGTCTCCTCGACGACGCCAACCGCTCGAGCAGCGCGACCGCATGCGTCGGGCCGGGCAGCGCCGCGATTTTGTCGCGCATGCTTTCGGCCGCGCCCCGGCAGCCCGGATCGGCCAGAACGGCCGCCACTGCATCGCGGATCATGCCCGGGGTCGCCGCCACAGGATCCAGCGCCAGCCCAAGACCGAGTTCCACACACCGGGCGGCATTGTCGGGTTGATCGGCCCCCATCGGGATGATCACCATGGGCCGGCCATGCGCGAGCGCGCCCAGCACGCTGCCCGACCCGCCATGCGCGACGACCAGATCGCAGCGGGGCAGAACCACCGCCTGAGGGATGTATTGGGCGACGACGACATGGCCGGGCTGCGGACCAAATTCTGCCGGGTCAATTTCGCGCCCGACCGTGGCGATCACGTTCACCGGCAATTTGCGCAGGCCGGCCAGCGCACGCGAGAAGAGGTCGCCTGACTCGAGGTTGAAAACAGTCCCCAACGTGAGATATACGGTTGGCGCGCTGGGAATTGGCTGGAGGCCGCCGAGCGCGCCATCATCCGAAGACCGGGGCAGTTCAAGATGGATGCTGTGCCCGGTGGGGGGCAGGGGGTGGGCTGGGTCACGAAAGCCGGGCGGAAACGGGCACAACACAAGATATCGGCGGAGCATTTCGAGCTCGAGGTCCAGCGGGAGCGCATGCCTGGCCCAGAGCGCGCTCAACGTCGGACCGACCGCGCTGGCGCCCACAAAGGCGCCGGCCGCCATGACCAGGACGCTGGCATACAGCAGGCCGAGCCGTTCCGCCGCGAGCATGGCTCCGAAATCGGTTTCGTCGCAGACGATGACATCCGGCCGCCACGCCTCACACAGCGCCAGGGTCAGGGGCACCCGATCCCGCGCCGCGCGACCGGCGAAGCGGTCCCGAAATTCTTGCTGCTCGCGGGCGGCGTCGAGCGGGCGGAGCGGCGCGCGAGCCGGCCCGCTTGACGCGCGGTCTCCCATTGGCGTCACGTCGAAGCCGGCCGCCCCGACGATGGATGCCATCGACGGTCCGCATCCGAAAACGACCGCATGGCCGGCCGCCCTGGCCGCGCGGGCGACCGGGACGAGCGGCTCAAAGTGGCCGCTGCCGCCGACGAAGGTGAAGAGGATGCGCATGATCGTGGTGACCTTAGCACGCTTTGGGCCGCGAGATGGACGCCCGGTCCCGCCGGGTTTTTCTCCTGGCTGACCTTCGCGTGATAACATCGCCTTTCAGCTATTTTCGGCCCGTTTTACACGTGTATGGATGAAGCAAACACACCAGCCGGCACGTCTGGCGAGGCCAGCCCGTCGCCGGAGCCCGCGCGCAAGCGCTCGCTATTCGGCATTTCGATCCGCGTGAAACGGGCGGCTCCTCCCGTTGAACCGGCTGAGACACCCGAAAGCGTCGCGCCGGTTCCGCCTGAACCCGTGATCGGTCCTGCGGTTGAGATTGCGCTCCCTACCGCCACCATCGTCGAAGTGCCCCTTGAGGTCGGGGCCGAAGCCGCCCCCATAGTCGAAGTGCCCCTTGAGGTCGGGGCCGAAGCCGCCCCCATCGTCGATGTGCCCGCGGAGGTCGAGGCCGAAGTCGCGCCCATCGTCGAAATGCCCGCGGAGGTCGAGGCCGAAGTCGCCCCCACCGTCGATGTGCCCCTTGAGGTCGAGACCGAAGCCGCCTCCATCGTCGAAATGCCCGCAGAAGTTGGGGCCGGGGCTATCTCCATCGTGGAGATCATCGAGATGATTGAACCGCTAGCCCCCCACCTCCTCGATGCCTCCGCCATCATCGAAACCCCCATGGCGCCCGTTTTCGAAGTGCCTGCCGCCGTCATCGAACCACCCGCGGCGCCGCGCATCCGATTCCGGCTCCGGCCGGTTTGGACTTCCGCCGGCGTCCCCTCTGGCCGGGCCGGCCTGCGCTCGCGAGCCGCCTGGCTTAACAAGGACCGCCTGTCCTCGCTCCTCCTCATCCTGGCCATCATCATCGGCGGCGCGCTGCGATTCGCCGACTTGAACTGGGACGACGGCAAGGGCTATCACCCCGACGAGCGCTTCATCACCGGGGTGACGACTGCCCTGAAATTCCCCGACACCCTGAAGCAGTTCATCGATCCGCGCCTGTCGCCCTTCAACCCGTACAACGACGAGCGCAAACAGCCGCGCAACTTCGCATATGGGTCCTTCCCGTTGTACGCGACCAAGACCACCCAGCAGATCCTGAGCGCGTTCGACAAGAAGATCCTGGACTACGACCGGACCGCCGTGGTCGGCCGGGCGCTCTCGGCCCTGTTTGACACAGGCGCGATCCTGTTTGTTTTCCTGCTCGCCCGGCGCCTGTTCAATCGAAACGCCGCCCTGATCGGCGCGTTCCTGTACGCCCTGACCGTGCTGAGCATCCAGCACGCCCATTTCTACACCAGCGACATCACGCTGAACTTCTTCATCCTTCTGACCGCCTACGCGGCCACCGACATCGTGCGCAAGGGCGATTTGCGCAGCGGCGCGCTCACCGGCGCGGCGGCGGCGCTCGCGATCGCCTGCAAGGTTGCCGCCGCCCCGCTCCTGCTGCTCATCCCGGTCACGCTGTTTTTGCGTTGGCGCGGGGTGAGCCTGCGCCTCGATGATCCGCCCTCGCCCAGGGTGGATGGGGAGCGCATCCTGGGTGTTGCCGCGATCGCCATTCTGGCTTTCCTGGGCGTCACCTTTATCGCCCAACCCTACGCGATTCTGGATGCGGCCTCGCTGTTCCGCAGCATCGAAGAGCAGAACAACATCATCGTCACCGGCGAGGCCGATCTGCCCTATATCCGGCAGTACTTCGGGACGGCCCCTTACGCCTACTTCCTGCAGCAACTTGCGGTATGGGGAATGGGTCTGCCCTACGGGATCTTCGCCCTGGCCGGGAGCCTGTTCCTGGTCTACCTCGCCTTTCGCAAGCGCTCCGTCGGCGCGGTCCTGCTGCTGGCCTGGCTGATCCCCTATTTCGCGATCTCCGGCCGTTTTCAGGCCAAGTTCCTGCGCTACATGCTGCCGCTGCTGCCGTTCCTGGCGATCGCGGCAGCGGTGCTGGCCGATCACGCCCGCGGCTGGTTGGCCAGGCTGGCCAAACGCCTCTCCCTCCCCGACGAGGGCGGCCTGAGCGTCGCGCTGCGTTATAGCGTGCCCGCCCTTCTCGTTGGGCTTACCGCCCTGTACGCCGTGGCCTTTGCGAACATCTACACCGAGCCGCATACGGCCAATCAAGCCTCAAAGTGGATCAACGCGAATGTCCCGGGCGGGTCGGCGATCACCCGCGAACACTGGGAAGAGGGCATTGCCGGCCTCAACCAGAGCTATCGCCAGCCCCCGGCCGTGCCCGAGCTGCCAATGTACGAGGTCGACAACGCCCAGAAGGGCGATCTGCTCTCGCGCGCCCTGACCCAGAGCGATTACATCGTCTTCTTCTCCAACCGGCTGTATGGCACGGTGGGCCGGCTTGTCCAACGCTATCCGCTCAGCCACGAGTACTACCGGCTGCTGTTCAGCGGCGAGCTCGGCTATGAGCTGGCCTATTACGCCGACGCGCCGGTCCAGTTTGGGCCGGTCGCCCTGTACGAAGACACCTTTGGCCGGCCGGGGTTGCCGCGGCCTGGGGCGCTGGCTGACTATCGCCCGGCCCCGCTGACGCTCAATCTGGGCTTTGCCGACGAGAGCTTCTCGGCCTATGACCATCCCCTGGTCATGGTTTTCAAGAAGACCCGTCCCATCACCGCCGAGGCCGTCAGCGCAGCCCTGCGCCCCTTCGCGCCCGCGGCCCAGGCCGCGTCGGCGACCCGGGCCCAATCGCTCCTGACCGAAGCGCAGACGGCAGAAAATGAGTCGGGTGGCACGTTCGCGGATCTGTTCAATCCCAACGCCCTGCCCAATCAGGCGCCCCTGCTCGTCTGGTTTGTATTGATGTTGGTGCTGAGTTTGGCCATGCTGCCCGTCACCGCCCTGATCTTCCGGCGCCTGGCCGATCGCGGCTACGCCTTCGGGCGGGCTTTGGGGATGGTTCTGCTTTCCTGGCTGGTCTGGTTCCCGGTCAGCCTGCGCCTTCTCGAAAGCACCCGCCTGGCCGCTTTTGGGGCGCTGCTCGCGATGGTGATCGGCGGGGCCATCCTGTGGCGGCTCCATGCCGCAGAACTGACGAAGTTCATTCGTGAACGCTGGCGCGTGCTCCTGACCGAAGAGCTGATCTTCTGGATCGTGTTCGGGCTGTTTGTGTTTGTGCGGGCCTCGAATCCCGACCTGTGGCATCCCGCCCGCGGGGGCGAGAAGCCGATGGACTTTGCGTATCTGCTGGCGGCCATCAAGACCACGACCCTTCCGCCGTATGACCCATGGTTCGCCGGCGGTTACATCAACTATTACTACTATGGCCAGTTCATGCTGGCGGTGCTGATCAAACTGAGCGGCATCCTGCCTGAGATGGCCTACAACCTGGTTGTGCCGATGCTGTTCGCGATGACGGCGGCGGGCATGTGGGGTTTGTCTTACAACGTTGTGTCGGCGATCCGCGGCGATGCGGGCGCGCGCGGCCGGCTGCCCTCGCCCGCCCTGGGGGCGACCCTGTCGATGCTGTTCATGTCCGCCTTCGGCAACCTCGATGGCGGGCTGATCCTGTTTCGGCGCTTCATCGTTCTGGGAGGCGGGACGGATGCGCCGCTGGGCGTCTTGTTGACCAGCCTCAACGACATTCCGCGCCTGTTCAATGGCCTGCTCAAGGGCATCCAGGGTGGGCAGAAAGTGATGCAGCTTCCGATCGACTGGTTCTGGGCGCCCACCCGGGTGTATCCGCCCTCCGCATCGATCCAGGAGTTCCCGTTCTTCACCTTCCTGTTCTCGGACCTGCACGCGCACATGATCGCAATGCCGATCGCTATTGTTGCCCTGGGCTTCGGGCTGGCCCTGGCGATGGGGCGGCCCCTTGGGGCAGCCGCGCCGGCTGCCAGTAGCGATACGCCGTTGCGGCGCGCATGGGCGCGTCTCCGGCCATGGCTGCTGCCCGCCGTCACGGTCCTGCTGGCCGGGCTGGTGTTGGGCGCGATCGGGCCGACCAACTCATGGAACTACCCGACCTACATCCTGGTCACCCTCGGCGCGGCGCTGTTTGGCTGGTGGTCGGCGGAAAATCCGCTTGAGGCGCGCCGGGCCGGCCGCGGAGCGGCCACACTACCCGCGCTTGGCCAGGCCCTCTTTGTTGGCGGAGCGATTTGCGCGCTGAGTTACGTGGCCTATGCGCCCTTCCACGGCGCCCTTCAGCGGGCCGACCTGGGATTCGAGGCTCAGCCTGAGCGCACGCCGTTTAACCTGTTCCTGCTCGTTCAGGGCTTCTTCCTATTTGTCGTCCTGAGCTGGCTGGCGGTCGAAGCCCGGCGCTGGTTTGGGGCGAACGTCACAACTCGGATGCGCACTGCCCCGGCCGGGCGCCAGATCTCGGCCTTCGACGCGCTTGGGGCGGCGATGGCCGAATCAGGCATCACCTTCAACCGGATCATCGGAACGCTGCTGCTCCTGGTTGCGCTGGCGTTGCTGCTGCTGGCCCTTGGCTGGGGCCCGGTTGCGGTCTTCTCGACGTTGTGCGCGATCCCCGTCGTCACCCTGGCCCTCACCCGCCGGCCCGGCGCCCAGGGGTTCACCCTGCTCTGCGCGGGACTGGGTCTGGTGCTGTGCGCGGCGGTCGAAGTCTGGGTGCTCAAGGGCGATGTCGGGCGGATGAACACGGTGTTCAAGTATTACCTCGACGTCTGGACGCTGTTCTCACTGGCCGCCGGGGTGGGGCTGGCGACGATGATCAGCGGGCTGTATGGCGGCAGACTCCAGCGCGCCCCGCGAATTCGGATTGAGTTGACCCGCTCGTGGCGCCTCGGTATCGTGGCGGACGGCTGGCTTGCCCAGACCCGGCCAGACCCGGCCGAGGCGGCGGGGGTCGACGAGATGGTTGCGGCTTCTGACGCCAGCGCGCCCGAGCGCGGCGCGCAGTCTCGCCCCGGCGTGACGGGCATCGTCTGGACGGCCGCCCTGGCCCTGCTCGGGATAACGGCCGCGGTCTATCCGTTTTTTGCGTTACCGGGCCGGCTGATCGACCGGTTTGACACCAAGATCGCCCCGACCCTGGATGGCATGAAATACATGGAAACCGCCCGGTTGCCGGTCGAGACCCAGCGCGACGGGCGGCGCTTCAGCGCCGAGCTCAAGCTTTCGGACGACCTGGCCGCGATCCGCTGGTTGCGCGAGAACATCGTGGGCTCGCCTTTGGTGCTCGAAGCGACCTCGGCCGCCGACCCGCACCCGCGCCTGTATGGTTGGGGAAACCGGGTGGCCATCTATACCGGGCTTCCGACGATCATCGGGTGGGACAACCATCAGCGCCAGCAGCGCAACGGCACGCCCCTCATCGAGCAACGCACCGGCGACGTTCTGAAGATTTACGCCACCGCGAATGCGGACGAGACGCAGCGCCTGCTGCAGCAGTACCGCGTTGATTTCATTTACTACGGCGGCTTGGAGAAGTTTCACTATCCGGCCGGAGAGGCCAAGTTCGCCGACCTGGCGGCCCGCGGCGCGTTGACGCCGGTGTATAACCAGCAAAACACACTCATTTACAAGGTGAACTGAAAGGTTCGATGCGCTCTTGAACATTCTGATCTTCATCCCGACCTACGAGGAGCGCGAGAATGTCGAAAAGATGGCGGCGGATCTGCAGGCGCTGCATTTTCCCAAGGACATCCTGTTCATGGACGACGCCTCGCCCGACGGGACGGGCGAGGCCCTCGACGCGCTGGCGCGCCAACACGCCAACATCCAGGTGCTTCATCGGCCAGGCAAGCTCGGCATCGGCAGCGCGCATGTCGCCGGGCTGGCCTGGGCGCGCGAGCATGGCTACACCCGGGTGGTCACGATGGACTGCGACTTCACGCACGCGCCGGACAAGATACAGGAGATGATCGCCTTCGCCGACGACTATGACGTCGTGGTTGGATCGCGCTACATGCATGATCATGGTCTCAGCGAATGGAATTGGCGCCGGAAGTTTCTCACCCGGACCGGGCACTTTGCGACGCGATATTTGCTGGGGATGCCCTACGACGCGACGGGCGCATTCCGCCTGTACCGCCTGGATCGTATTCCGCATTCCGCCTTCGTGAAGGCGAACGCGTCCGGGTACTCGTTCTTCTTCCAAAGCCTGTACATCCTCCATCGCAATGGCCTGCGGATCAAGGAAATACCGATCGAGTTGCCGGCCCGGATGTACGGGCACTCCAAGATGGTCTTCGGGGAGGTTTTGCGCAGCCTCCAGCACCTGGGCCGGTCATTCGTGACCCGGGTATTTAATCCCAAGGCCTTCGAGCTGTAGCGTCGGGCGGCGGGGCGCAAATGACCGACCGGACTACTGACCGACCGGACTACTGACCGACCGGTCTACCGACCGACCGGTCTACCGACCGACCGGTCTACTGACCGACTGCGACCGCCACCAGGTTCAACCCGGGCCAGGGAAGCGCGCTGTCGATGCGGCGGATCGTCGGCATGATGATTTCGAGCAACTTGAGCTGCGAGGGCGTGTAGGCCCGCTGTTTAAACAAGCGCCCGTTGGACCACCAGCCCAGCGTCGACGCCCGGTTGAAGTCAAACATCGACTCGGCCCGCAGGCCGGCCGCCTCGAGGGTCGTCCGGAGCGTCTCGCGGGTATATCGCCGCCGGTAACCCAGCGCTTCATCGATCGTTCCCCGGATTCCGGGCTGCTGGGCGGTCAGGATGATGATCCGCCCGCCGGGCATGAGTGCCCGGCTCGCATTGCGCAGCACAGCGACGGGGTCCTCGGCCCGTTCGAGCGCGCTCACCAGCACCACGGTATCAAATTGGCCAACCAGCGGGTCGAAATCAGCCGGGTGGGTCGGGTCAACCTTGAGCACCCGCAAATACGGCTTGCCGAGCGAGTAGCCGGCCAGATAGTCGAGCTGGGTCGGATTCGTCTCAGTGGCGACATACAGGTCGCGCGGGATGAACTGGCTGGTCAGGCTGCCTGCGCCCGCGCCGATTTCGAGCACCCGGTCGCCCAGCAGGGGGCGGAGGGTGCTGCCCAGCCACTGGTTGAAACGCCGGGCGTTTTGCAGGTTGCGAACCATCCCGGCCCCGACTTCATCCTCACGGTACAGATCATCGATGATGGAGTAGGTGACCATTGCCCGGAGGGCCAGGACGCCGTCCCTGGCCCGGATCTTCTTGCCTTCTTCGAAGCTGCGGGGAAGATAGCGGATCGGCACCTCGAAGATGCGGGCCCGGCGCTTGGCCAGCTTGAGGGTGATCTCGATCTCGAACCTGAAGTCGTTCGAGCGCAAGGGCAGTGACTTGAGCAGGCGGGTGTTGATCGCCTTGTAGCAGGTCTCGACATCGGTCAGATCGAGGTCGGTGATCCAATTAGTCAACCCGGTGATGAAGCGGTTGATCAGGGTATGGCGGAACATCAGCGCCCGGCGGTACTGGGCGGAGATATAGCGCGAGCCAAAGACCGCGTCGGCGCCCTCCTCGATGAAGGGCTCGAGGATGGCCGGAATATCGGCCGGGTTGTACTCCATGTCCGCGTCGTGGACGATGCACACATCCCCGGTCGCATACTGGAGGGCGGTCCTGAGGGCGGCGCCTTTGCCCTGGTTGCGCTCGTGGCGGATCAGTTTGATCCGATCGTCCGTGGTGGCCAGCCGCTGGAGAACTTCCCAGGTGCCGTCCTTGCTGCGGTCATCGACGATGATGACCTCGAGGCGCGAAATCCGCTCGCTGCGCAGGGCCAGCACCCGGTTCACGCTGGCGGTGACGAGGTGCCGCTCGTTGTAGACCGGGATCATGACGCTCAAGGCGAGGGCATGCGGCCGGCGCTGCTCGGAGGTGGGCAGGGCGGTCAGCAGTTCGAGCGGTTGCGGGCGTTCGGCGGCAGCCGTTTCAGCGCGAAGCATCGGAGACGTATTCTATCGCCCCAGGCGGACGGCCGAGGTCGCGGACGGACGTTGCCGGATGCCACCCGCGCCATGGCCAGGGCAGTCAGACCGCCGTTTTCGCGTCCGCTACGCTTTTCGCCCGATGCCGATGGCGCTGATACCCGGCCAGGGCAGGATCCGATCAAGGGCCCGCACAATCGGCATGATCAACTCCAGCGCTTTAAGTTGAACGCTTGAGAAATCCTTGCGCCGAAGCACTCTTGCGTTCCAGAACCAGGCTGGCACCGAAATCCGGTTGAAATCGAACATGCGCTCGACCTCAAAGCCGGCGGACTCCAGGGAGCGGCGCAGTCCCGTGGCGGTGTAGCGCTCGCGATGCTCGAGCACTTCGTCGAGCGATCCGTACAGCGCCGGGTGCTGTGGCACGAGGATCACGACCCGACCGCCAGGCGCCAGCGCGGTCCGCAGGTTTTTCAACGAAAGTTGCTCATCCGGAACATGCTCGAGCACGTTGATCATGACCGCCGTGTCAAACACGCCCTGCACCTTCTCGAAGTCTCCCTCGTTTCCCGCGTCGATCCGCATCACGCGCAAGTAGGGCTTTCCGATCGCGTAGGAGCCAAGGTAATCCAAATAGCGCGGGTTGATGTCGCTGGCCACATACAACTCGCGCGGGATAAATTGGTTTGTGAGATTGCCAATCCCGGCCCCGATTTCCAAAACGCGATCGCCAATGTACGGGCGCAGCGTGTCGGCCATCCACTGATTGAATCGGCGCGCCGATTGCAGGTCGTTGAGGATGTTCGACCCGTACTCATCGCCCATATAGATGTCGTCCACGATCGAATAACGCAGCATGGCCAGGATCGCCAGGAAACCGTCCTTGGCCCGGATTTTCTTGCCTTCCACATAGCTTCGGGGGGAATAGCGAATGGGCACTTCATAGATGCGCGCCCGCCGCTTCGCGAGCTTGAGGGCCAGCTCGACTTCGAACCGGAAATCATTCGACCGCAGCGGGATTGACTTGAAAAGAGGCGTCTTGATCGCCTTGTAACAGGTCTCGACGTCGGTCAGGTCAAGGTCGGTCAGCCAGTTTGAGATTGCCGTGAGGGTGTTGTTGATCTTGGTGTGACGATACATCAACGCCCGGCGATACTCGGCAGAGATATAGCGTGACCCAAACACGGCGTCGGCGCCCTCGCGGATGAAGGGCACCATCAGTCTGGCCAGATCCTCGGGGTTGTACTCCATGTCGGCGTCGTGGATGACGCACACATCGCCGGTGGCGTGACCGCGCGCGGTCCGGATGGCAGCGCCTTTGCCCAGGTTGCGCTCATGGCGAAGGAGGGTGATTCGAGCATCTTGCGCCGGCTGGCGGCGCAAGATGCTCGAATCAC
>JBKJQK010000329.1:0-4766 GCA_046594095.1 Anaerolineae bacterium
GACTTTCCGCGCACGCTCAAGCCAACTCCGACGAGAAGCAAGACGATCAACAGGACTTCAAAAGGTCTCATTCGGCCAAGCCTAGCACGGCCGGCCTAGAGCGTAATGAGTCCGGCCCGCGCCGCGCGGCTGACCGCGTCAGCCCGGCTTGCCGCGCCCAACTTGGCGTAGACCGACGAAGCGTGATACTTGACCGTTGACTCGCTGATCTCCAGGCGGTGGGCGATCTGCTTATTTGGGAGACCCTGGCTGAGCAACTCCAAGACTTCCTGTTCGCGCGGAGTGAGGGGGTCACGCAACGGTGTAAGGGGCCGGGCCGTTGCGACCGGTTCGGACGCGTCAGCCCAAACGGCAGCTTCGACGGCGCTAACGATGACGTTTCCGCGCGCGGCAAGAATGACCGCCATGACGAGTTCGTCGCGGTCGACATCGGGTGAGATGACCGCCCAGCCGCACAAGTTGAGCTCGACCAAATCCGCCCGCGCGCTCGCCGAGGTGGTCAGGGCCACGATGGCGGGCCGGAAATTCACAGCGGCGATTTCCCGCGCGCGGTCCGGAAATTGGGCATCATCGGCTAAGACAAAGACCTGGGCACTCTGGGCTCCGAGCGCCCAGGAAACGCGCAGGCGATGATCATCCAGCAGAGCCGCCAAGCCCGCCCTGAGGGCTGGGCTTGGCGCGATGATCTGGACGTCAATCACGGAAGAAGACTCCATGGGGATTGGATCACCAGTATCTCCGTCCGGGATTGACCCGTCATTAGAAGCTGCGTGAGTCGAAGGTACCGCGGCGCTCGCGAGCAAAGCGCGCGGCTCGCGCTCCGGCGCCCTAGTTACGCTGGCCGACCACCACGGTCACGCTCGCCGCGACTCCCCCGCGGATGAGCTCAACTTTCGTCGGCCGGCCCACCCGATCCCCGCTCAGTGCGCCCAGGAGATCGTCGGCATCCTTAACCTGCGTGCCCTCGACGCCCACGATGATGTCACCCATCATCAGGCCACCCTGCTCAGCCGGGCTGCCGACCTCCACCCGAATGATGAGCAATCCCGTCTCCTGAGCACGTCCGCCGCGCTGAGCAGGTGGCAGGTTGACCTGCTGGCTGACAACGCCGAGGTATCCACGTTTCACGAAGCCCTGCTGTTTCAGTGTTTGGGCGACAGTCAGGGCGTGATCGTAGGGTATGGCCAGAGTGATACCACGGGCCAGCCCGGTGGTTAAGACCCCGACGACCAGGCCGCTCGCATCGATGAGGGAGCCGCCAGAGAAGCCGGGGTAGGGAGTGGCATCGGTCCGTAAGTACCGCTCGAGTGACATGCCATTTCCCAGCCGGAGGGGCCCGCCGATCTCGCTGACCACGCCGAGACTGGCCATGGGGCCGGCTGTAGATGGCCGGCCGACGGCCAGAACCAATTGCCCAACACGGGGAGTCTGGGCCGGGCTTGCGGCTGCGAGATTCAAGCCAGCGACCTTGAGAACCGCGAGATCGGTCGATGGGTCCCGGCCAACCAGCCCGGCTTCGAGTTTTCGCCCATCCGGGGTTTCTATGTTGAGATTGTCGTCGCGCTCAATGACATGGTCAGCGGTCAGGACCAGGCCGTCGTCGATGGTGATCCCAGTTGCGGCCTGGCGATCTCGGCCGTAAACGGTGACAAGGGACGCGGCCATCCGTTCAACCGCGTCAGCCATTTGAGAGGAAAGGGCGCCAAGGGCGCCGGGGTGTGTGTTGCTCATGATTATTAGACTACGCTAGTCAGGCGGGCCTGTCACCTGGCTGTTCGAACGGCTGAGACCTGGACGTTTGGACGGGATTGCGAACGAATTGGAAGCAGACCGAAGCTTGAGCGCGTGCCCGGTTACAATTCCCCTTTAGCCATCTACTGAGGTACATGAATGACAAGTATGTCTACTGCAGCGCTATCCAACACGGATGGCGCCAAGGCCAGTCAGCCGCGTGAAACCATCGCCGCCAGCCGCCTAAGCGTCTGGTGCGACAGGCTTCTGGAGATGGGTTGGCTGGCCGCGGTGATCGTTGCTCCGCTCTTTTTCAACATCTATTCGAGCCGCGTTTTTGAGCCCGATAAGCTCACAACGGTGCGCTCGATCGCCGTCGCCATGGCCGCCATCTGGCTGATCAAATGGATTGACGAACGCCGAAATCCAAATGCCGATACGCGAATCAGCTGGCGCACGCCTCTGGTTGCACCGACGCTGATCCTTGTGGTCGTCTATATCCTGAGTTCGCTCTTGTCGGTCGCCCCGCGCACGAGTTTGCTCGGATCCTACCAGCGCCTCCAGGGAACGTACACCTATTTTTCGTACATCCTGATCTTCTTCATGATCTTGCAGGGGATGCGTTCTCGCGCTCAATTTGACCGACTGCTCAATTCCATCATTGTCACGTCATTTCCCGTCGCGGTCTATGGCGTGTTGCAACGCATGGCTATCGATCCCTTACCCTGGGGCGGTGACGTAACGGAGCGCGTGGCCGGCAACATGGGGAACTCGATCTTCATTGCGGCATACCTCGTCATCGCATTCTTCCTCGCCGCGGGAAAAGTTGTCGAGTCGCTGGCATCTTTATTTGGCTCGCGCGAAGCGCGCGTGGTGGATGTCGTTCGGTTTGCGTTGTTTGTCGTTATCGCCGGCCTGAACGCCTTTGTGATTGCGGTGCTTGCCGGGAGCCGCGGACCCCAAATCGGATGGATCGCGGGGTTCTATTTCATGTTGTTGCTTCTTGCTCAGCTGATCCGCCGGCAGCGGCGAAGACTGATTGCAACTCTGAGCCTCATCGGATTGGGTGTCCTCCTGGCGGGTGGCTTTGCCTTTATCAACGTCAGCAAATCTGAGCTGGCCGAAAGCATGAAAAAATTCCCGATGTTTGGCCGCTTGAGCAGCGTCCTGCAGGCCAGCGATGGTACCAACCTGGTCCGCAAACTCATCTGGGATGGCAATGTCAACCTCATGTTGCCACACGAGCCGGTTGAATTCCCGGCCGGCACGGGACAGGCTGGTCCCGATCCATTCAATGCGATTCGACCGCTCGTTGGTTACGGACCGGAAAGCATGTATGTCGCCTACAACCGCTTTTATCCACCAGGATTGGCTAATGTGGAGGCCCGGAATGCGTCTCCGGATCGGAGCCATAACGAGACCTGGGATTCGTTGGTTATTACCGGCGTGTTGGGTTTCCTCGCATATATTCTGGTGTTTGGGACCATCTTCTATTTTGGTTTCAAATGGATTGGTCTGATTGTTAAGCGCCGTGACACGATTCTGTTTGTTGCGTTGTGGATATTGGGCGGGATTGCGGGCGGCGTAGGCGCCGTTGTGGTTCTTGAGCCGGCCTTTCTTGGCGTGGGAATTGCTGGAGGCGTTGCCGTCGGATTAGGCCTGTTCATGCTGATCTCGTCGTCTATGTCGGCCCTTGGGCGGGCAGAGGGAGCGCTGCACGTTCAGGCCTCCCTGCGCGATCAGATCCTCATGGTTGCGATCATCTCCGCAACCGTCGCGCATTTTGCTGAGATCCACCTTGGCATTGCGATCGCGTCGACGCGGACCACGTTCTGGGCGCTCATTGGCGCGCTGGTCGTTGTTGGCCTGGGCTGGCTGCGCGAAACCGCCAACCCGTCAGAAGCGCTGGATCGGCTCGACCAGCCGGGGGATGGTCCTGCTCCGGCGCCATCGCCCGGCGCCGTAGATGCGCTGCCCGCTGGGGCGTCACAGCGCCGGCGCCGCGCGCAGGCCCAATCGACTACGTATCGAACGCCGGCCAAACGCGTCGGCTCGCCCGGATTCCCGCTTCCGGTCTGGTTCAATGAGGCCGTCTCTTATGGCCTCGTACTTGGATTGACCATGGGGGTGCTCGCTTACTGCTTCATCACAAACTCGGATCGCGTTGCGATTCCCGGGCGCGTTTTTTGGGGCGCGATGACATTGGCCAAGGGCCAGCCAACGGTCGGCGTGTTGATTCTCTTTGCGTCCCTCCTGGTCGTCGGAACGCTCGTGTTTCTGGCGGAGGCTCATCGGCACGGACATCTCGGCATATCCTCCAAGGACAATCTGGGCGCGCTTGTTGGCGCCTCCTTGACGACTATGGCGGTCGCCCTACTCATCTGGGTGGCCTTTGGCACGTTTATCTCGGGCCGGTTGGTGGACTTCATTGCGGGCAACCGACAGCAGGGGCTCGAGGAAATCCTCAACATCGCGAATCAGCTCTCGTTCTTTCCAGGCTATGTCTATGTGCTGATCGGCCTCGTCATGTTCCTATTTGCCTTCGTCAATCGAAACTCCGAGCAGGTAATGCGCCGCGGCCTGAGCGCGGGCGGACTGACCGGCCTATTGACTCTACTTCCGGTCGCGCTGCTATCCATCCTGACCAGTAATCTTCAGCCGATTCGGGCCGACATTGTTTACAAACAGGCGAATCCCTGGGATGGCCAGGGCCCGAACGTGCTTCAGCAAGGCACGACGATTCAGGGTTTTGATGTCGCGATTGAGCACTATCGGATTGCGATCAACCTGGCGCCCAACGAAGACTTCTACTACTTGTGGCTGGGCCGCGCCCTTCTTGAGAAGGGTAAGGCGACTGCGACCCAGGCGTCCGCGAAGGTCTGGGGCGACCGGGAAAAGTGCGACTGGAATAACAATGGCGCTTCGCGAAAGGTCCTTGCCGATGGTGTTCAGGGTTGGGGGCGCGATCCGACGACAAATCCGCTGCCCTCGTCTCGAATGGCCAAGGAGGATCTGGTCACCGCCGCCTGCGGCAT
>JBKJQK010000350.1:0-18142 GCA_046594095.1 Anaerolineae bacterium
TGCATATCGAGCACGCCGTAACCGGCACGATCGCGACCGCCCTCGCCCACATGACACCCATGTTCAAGAAGCGCTCGAGCCGGGCGCGCTTTATCGGAACCCTGTCCCTGGTCTCTCTATCGTTGCTCGTCGCTTTCATGAACGTCGTCGTCGTCCGCGGCGGCTGGTTCTACAAGTTGCCTTAATATGTCCGACAAACTCGATTTCAAACGCGTCCTGCCGATCTTCGTGATTGTGCTGGTCGACCTGCTCGGGTTGACCATCATCATCCCGCTCTTGTCGCTTTACGCCGCCACGTTCCAGGCGGATGCCCTGACCATCGGTTTACTGGGCGCCTCCTATCCACTCGCCCAGTTCATCGGCGCGCCCATTCTGGGCCGCCTCTCGGATCGCTTCGGCCGGCGGCCGGTCCTGATCGTCAGCCAGATCGGCACGCTGCTTGGGCTGCTGCTGCTCGGATTTGCCAACAGTCTGTCGCTTCTGTTCATCAGCCGCATCATCGACGGGCTTTCGGGCGCCAACATCTCGACCGCCCAGGCCGTCATCGCGGATAGCACCAATGAGAAGACCCGCACCCAGGGCCTCGGCCTGATCGGCGCGGCCTTTGGGTTGGGCTTCACCGTTGGACCCCTGATCGCCTTCATCGCCCTGGGCGCAACCGGAAACAACTATCGCGCGCCGGCCTTTGTCGCAGCCGGCTTCTCGGTCGTGTCGATTTTGCTCAGCCTCTTCTGGCTCAAGGAAACCCGGCCCACGGGATACGTCCCCAGCGACGCGAAGGTGCTCGGCACGGGATCGCTCAAGGCGGCCCTCACCCACCCGGGTGTCAGCCTGCTGCTGATTCTAATCGCCGCCCAGCAAATTGCGTTTGGCGGGTTCGAGCAGATTCTGCCGCTGTTTGCGCTGAGCCGCCTTGGGCTGAATGCCGCGGCCATCTCCGGGATGTTCATCTTCCTCGGCTTGTTGATCGTCGTTGTCCAGGGCGGCCTGATCCGCCAATGGAGCCGGAAGTTCGGTGACCGCTGGCTCGTTCTGATGGGCCTTGTTACCCTCGCGGTTGGGCTCATCATGATCGCCTTCACACCTGCCCAGCCCCCGCCGTCATATGACCGGGCCGCGGTCGTTGCCGAGCTGACCGCCTCCAAGGACCCGACCGCGGCAGAGCGCCTGACGATCCCATTGCCTGCCGAGGGCAACACAGGCTGGCTGGGCCTGGGCTGGATTCTGCTCGCCTTCATTCCAGCGACGATCGGCGGTTCGGTGCTGCAGTCCACCATCAACAGCTTCCTCACCAAACGGGTCAGCAAGGGCGAGATTGGCGGCATTCTGGGCATCTCCGCGGCGTTGGTCAGCCTGGCCAACGCGGCCGGGCCGTTGATCGGAGGGGCGCTCTTCAAGTTTGTCAGCCCGACGGCCACCCTGCTCTTTCAGGGCCTGTTGATGGCGGTGCTTTTGCCGTTCGCCGTGCGCACCCTGAAAGGCGAGGAAAGGCCAAAGGTCGCGACAGGCTGACGGCAGACAGCGACAATTGGCCTATGTTCAGCCGTTGGGTGCATTCGCCAATGGGGACAGGTACGCGATTGCATCTGGAATGCCAATGACGGATTGTCGAGCTGGCGCCAGGCCGAGGCGTTCGACGCCACGGCACCGCCCGCACGAGCCGACATCGAGACGGCCGATGTTGCACCTATTGGCGAATGCACCCAGGCTCCCGCAACCGTACAATCCCGCCCATGGTCGACTACATCATCGTCGGGGCGGGATCGGCGGGCTGCGTCCTGGCCAATCGACTGAGCGCCGATCCGGGCATTCAGGTGCTGTTGCTGGAAGCCGGCCCCACCGACCAGAAGCTCGAGATCAAAATTCCGGCGGCCTTCGCCAAGTTGTTCAAAACCGAGAGGGACTGGGCATACGAGACCGATCCTGATCCGGGCGCGGGCCGGCGGCGGCACTTCTGGCCGCGCGGGCGGGCGCTGGGCGGCAGCAGCTCGATCAACGCGATGATTTACATCCGCGGCAACCGGCGCGACTTCGACGCCTGGGCGGCCCGGGGAAACCGGGGTTGGCGCTACGCGGATGTTCTTCCCTACTTCAAGCGGGCTGAAAATCAAGCCCGTGGAGGGGACGCCTTTCACGGCACAGGCGGGCCGCTTGACGTGGCCGATCTCGTTCAGCCCAATCCCCTCACGATCGCCTTTGTCGAGGCGATGAGCGAGCTCGGCGTGCCGCCCAACCCGGATTTCAACGCCTCCGAGCAGGACGGCGCCGGGATCTACCAGGTGACCCAGCGTCGGGGCCGCCGAGCCAGCGCGGCGACCGCCTATCTGGCACCCGCGATGCGCCGGCCCAATTTGAAGGTCAAGACCGGAGCGCGGGTCGACCGGATCGTTTTCGACAACGGCCGGGCAACCGGCGTCGTTGTGGCGCGCGGCCCGCGAGAGGAGACGATCAGCGCCCAGCGCGGGGTGATTTTGTGCGGCGGCGCGATCAATTCCCCCCAGGCGCTGATGCTGTCCGGCATCGGGCCCGCCGATCACCTGCGCGAGATGAAGATCGATCTGATCCTCGACGCGCCCGGAGTCGGGCAGAACCTCCAAGATCACATCGTGTGCGGCGCGATCTTCAATTGCCTCAAGCCGGTCACCCTCGACAGCGCGGAAACCATCCCGAACCTGCTCCGCTTCGTCTTTGCCGGGGCCGGGCCGCTCACGTCCAATGTGGCCGAAGGGGGCGCGTTCGTGCGCTCCCTGTCTGACCTCGAGCAGCCCGATGTCCAGTTCCATTTTGCGCCGGCATTCTTCATCGACCACGGTTTTGCGAATCCCAAAGGCCGGGCAGGCTTCAGCATTGGTCCCACCCTGATCCGCCCGAAGTCGCGTGGCGCGATCACCTTGCGCTCGGCCAACCCGGGCGCTCCACCCCGCATCGTCGCCAACTACTTCGCCGATCCGGCTGATATGGCAACGCTGATCAGGGGCCTGAAGCTCGCCCGCGAAACCGGCCATGCGCGGGCATTCGCGGCCTTTCGCGGCGACGAATACCTGCCTGGTCCAGCAATCGCCGACGACGAAGGTTGGGCCGCCCACGCCCGCAGCTATTGCCAGACGCTGTATCACCCGGCGGGAACCTGCCGGATGGGCGCCGACACATTGGCGGTTGTCGACGACCAGCTTCGGGTCCTGGGAATCGGCGGCTTGTGGGTGGTCGATGCGTCCATCATGCCGGATGTGGTGGCGGGCAACACCAATGCGGCAGTCATCATGATCGCCGAGAAGGCGGCGGACCTGATTGTGGCGGGCCACTGAATACGCTGCCGCGCCCGACGACACCCTCCATGACTCAGGCAAGTCCAGGCCGCGACCCCACTAATCTGTTGCTTGCATGGCTGGCCGAAGCCCGCGCCGCAGGCGCGCTAAAACCGACTGCGATGGCGCTGGCCACCGCCACCCGCGCCGGGGAACCTTCGGTGCGCATGGTGGTCGCGCGCGGCATCGATCAGGCTGGCATCACCTTTTACACCGACGCGCGCAGCGGAAAGGGCCGCGATCTTGCTCAGAATCCGCGCGCCGCCGCGACTTTCTACTGGCCTGTGTTGAACCGCGCGGTTCGCGTTTCAGGTCCAGTGGAGACCCTGGCGCCGGAGCGCGCCGCAGCCTTCTTTGCCGGCTATGCGCGCCCGATCCAGCGCGCGATGCGCGTATCAACGCAGTCAGCGCCGCTGGCCGACCGGACATCCCTTGAAGCGGCCGTTGAACGCGACGCGCTTGCCCATCCGGACGACGGTCCAGTGGCCGCCGGATTTGTAGCCTATCGACTATGCGCAGACGCATTCGAATTCTGGAGCGAAGCTCCGGACGCCCTCCACGACCGGATCGCCTATCTCCGCGAGGGTGACGTGTGGCGGATCGAGCGCCTTCAGCCGTAGCCGGCGCCGGCCGCTCGCCTAAGGTCACAAGTCCTTGATGACCCGCCGCCAAATCCCCCGCACTCGCCATTGCGAAACCACGAACCTGTCGCGCACAATCAACAAAAGAACGAAGAGGAAAGGCGAACCGAAGCCCCCGGAATTCTCGGTCTCCGAAGTTTCCGTTCTTCGTTCTTCTGTGAAACAGCCTCCGATATCCCGAGATCCAATAAGCCCGTCAGATTCTGGCGCGGCGTTCGATCGTCAGGTAGTTCTGCAGGTTCACTTAGCGACAATCGCATTCCATTGATACGGCGTCCAGCCTGAACACGACCGGCAAGTACGCGTAGTTGATATTCCCGAGGAACGTGGTCACTACCGCTCCCAGAGGAGCGTTGCCAGGCGAACTCGTCAGGAATGTCGCGACATTACTCACCTCAGTGCCGTTCGCCAAAAGTCCGCCGGCCGTCGTATTCAGGGTGAGGGTAGCCATCTGCCCAACCCCAAGCGTACCGATCGTCCAGATGCCCGTCCCGGGGTTGAAGCTGCCCTTTGTGGCGCTGCTGGAGACATAGCTGACGGACGGCGGCAGATTGTCGATGACTCGGGCAGTGGTGGCCGGGTCAGGGCCGTAATTGATGACTTCCACGACAAACGTTAATGGCGATCCGGGCGAAGACGGAACCAGCGCCCCGGACGGCATCCGCTGAGACAGGCCGACGTTCGCGCCCGGCCCAATCGAGTCCGTGTCCGAGGCCGAGTTATTGCCGGGATTCAGGTCAGTGACGTTGGATGGCGGCGTGACCTTGACCGTATTGACGACGATGTTTGTGTCGCAGGGTCCGACACGGGCGACATGAGTGAATGTCACGCGCGAGCCTGCGGCGACGTTGACCATCGCGTTGATCCCGCCCGTGCCGGATGCCGGGAAACACGCCGAACCCGCCGCGGGCGCGCACGTCCAGGTGGCGGTGACCAATCCCGGCGGCAGCGCATCCGAGACACTTGCCCCGACCGCGTCGCTCGGCCCTAGGTTGCGGACGACGATCGTATAGGTTGTCACCTGGTTGACGTTGACAAAACTGACTCCGTCATCCTTGGAAACGGCCAGGTCCGCGATCCCCGTCACGGGCGTCGTCACAACGGCCGGGGGAGGCGGGAACGGTACGGTCGTACTGGTGACCGCCGCTGTGTTGACAATCAAAGTCCCTGGCGGGACCGCTGAACCGACACTGACCAGGAGCGTAATTTGGGCAGAGGCATTCACGGCCAGCGAGCCCACAGTCCAAACGTTGGCAGCCGGGTTGAAGCTTCCCTGACTTTGGCCGTGGTTCGCGTAAGTCACCTCGGGCGGAAGAATATCCCGCATCGTCACGTTCCGGGCGATGGCCGGTCCTGTGTTGGTGACCCGGACCGTGTAATTGAGTTGCCCGCCTGCGACGGCGACGGGCTCATTGACAATTTTGGTGATCAGCAGGTTGGCGAAGATGACCGGTGTTGTCTCGGTAAAGACGTTGTTGCCGGGATTGTCGTCCGGGCCTGATGCGCCGCTATCTCCAATCACGACGATATTCGACAGGAAGCTGAGTGTGAATGGGACGTTGTCGGCAAGGCGCACCGCAAATGGGACATTTACCGAAGCGCCGGCCGCCAGAGTTCCAACGCTGTAAACATACTGATTCGTCGCGCCGACCTGGGTCCAGCCGGGCGAACCTCCGAATGTCGTATGGGCCGGGAGTGTCTCGGTGAGCACGACGCCAGTCAGAACGGACACATCGGAGGCATTGCTGGCCGTTACGGTGTATTGGACCGTGTCACCCGGTGCGGCAATGGCCCCGGCGTCGGTCTTTACGACGGCCGCGTCCGGGACGACCACCGTAACCGTCGTCGTCGCCGTCGCCGTCAGGATAAAGCCCTCGCCCAGAGTATCGCCGTTGTAGTTGGTGACCCCGGTATTTGTTAGGACGCTGCCGTCATCGACGATGGGCGGCGCGTGCGGGCCGACCCGGGTGTCAAACTGGACCTTGGCGACCGCGCCGGGGGCGAGCTTGCCCCCGTTCGTCGCGTTCGCGTTCAACCCCAGGCGGAAGATCACCCGATTAGTTGCCACGTCGTACTCGGCCGAATCGTCGCCCGCGGCGTCGGTCTTTGCGCCGGTCTGGCCATTCGGGTCGACCAGAATCCTCAATGTGTTGGAAACATACGTGGTGCCGGCCGGGACGACATCGCGGAGGATGACATTGGTGGCGGTGTCGATGCCCGTGTTGGTCATCACCAGCGTCCAGCGCAATAGGTCGTTGGGGTTCAACGCGCCACCATTGACGTCGGTCGCCGACTTGGTCATGTGAACGTCAGGCTCATACACGTCAATCATCAATCCGACAACGCCGGCGTAGTAGTTGTCGCCGGCGGTGGGCATCGTGATGGTGGCGACCTTCTGGCCGTTGGTGATCCGGCTGCTCACGTTCAGCTCATCCACGTCGATGCCGAGCTGGTTGGCATAGCTGGGCGTTCGGGCATTCTGTGTTGCATAGGTTGATACGCTGCCGTTGAAGAAATTGTTGGCCGGGTTGAGCCCATCGCTGACATCCTGGCCGCCCACCTGGAAGTGGTCACCCAAGAGCCCGAAGTCGCCCTCCCAGGCGACGACCCCGACGGTCGCCGTGACCGGGCCGATGGGCGGGGTGACAAAGCCGTTGATGGTCGCCTCGCCCTGCGTGTTGGGCTCTATCCGCCCGAAGCCGTCCCACAGCGTGACCGATCGCAGCGGGTTGCTCGGATCCTTGTAGACGACGACAAGCGACCAACCCGCGAACAAACCGCCGCTTTGGCCCGCGTCGTTGCGGACCCCGGTCCCCGCCTGAATGTTGCCAACCGTGTAGAAGCCGCTGCCGCCGGTCTGAACCAGTGACGTCACGTCGGAGTAGACCGAATAGATGTTGCTTTGGCCGGTCGTGTTGTTGACCCCAAGCAGAGTACCGGTCACCGTCACATATCCGCTCGCCGGGGTAGCCAGACGAACTGTGGTGCTCAACGCGATGTTCGGCGGTGCGGTGGCGCCTGTGCCGGTGCCAAGGACGGCGTTTCCACCCCAATACAGCCGGGCATACACCACTTGAGCGCCAACCGGCACCGACAGAGAAGCGCTACTGCTGTTAAACGTGGCGCTGTTGCCATCGATATCCACATGAACCATGAAGAGCGTATCGTTCAAGCTATTGTTCGTGGCGTTCTGAGCCCCCGTACACGTGGCGCTGGCTGAGCACGTCATGCTCGTGTTCCCGATAAAACTCATGCTGCCGCGAAGAGTCGTGTTGTAGCGGGTTGTGAATGGAATCACGGATAAGACTGCATCGGGGCCGAAGGCATCGGAACGAAGCGCCTCGCGCGCTGGCACGGCACTCTCGTCCGCGGCCGGCGCGACCGGGGGAAGAGCCGTCTCCGCCCGCATGCGGGTGGGGGATAGTCCCGCCACGTGCGATGATAGGAGCGCAAGCGCAGCCAGGACTGTGATTCTCGATGCTGGTTTCATGTTTCTCTCCACAAAGTTTGCGGGACCAGGAATTGCGCGTCGATGTGGGCGTGATGGTGAGTGATGCATTTAGAACATTAATTCTACTACAATATAGAACATATGTTCTATCGTTGGGATTGCGTAGAAGCAGCCGATTCTAAAACGGAAATTCGGTTCGGAAGCGTAGAAGAGCGCTATCCCGGATTCAGACAAGTATTTGGCCCTGAGACAGGCTCGCGCCTCGTCGATCTGGAGAGCCGGGCATCCAGTACACTAGCGACCTATCCTGAATGTCTGGAGCCAACCTGATGAAATTCGAACACGCCGCCTTCAACGTGGCAGAGCCGGCCGCCCAATCCGCCTGGTATGTCGCCCACATGGGCATGTCCATCATCCGCCACGTGGGCGGGCCGAACGATATCCATTTCGTAGGCGAGCCCGACGGCCGATTCGTATTCGAACTCTACCGTGACGCCCGCGCTCCGGTGCCGGCCTACCCTTCAATCAGCATCTGGGCGATGCACATCGCATTCGTATCGGCGGATCTCGAAGGCGACCGGGACAAGCTTGTTGCGGCGGGCGGCAAGGCCGAGGGTGGCACGCCCGACGGTTCGGTCATCGTCCTGCCCAGCGGAGATTCCACCGCCTTTGTCCGTGATCCCTGGGGCTTGACCATCCAGCTGATCAAGCGGCTCAAGCCGCTGGTCTAGGTGATCTGTCAGAACTTCTTGACGATTAAACGCCGCGCTTCAGGCTGTCGAGGCCAATCGAAGGTAGGAAAACCGGCGCCGGCATAACAGAAGAACGAAGAGCGGAAGTTACGGAAGACCGAGAATCCCGGGCGCTTCAGTTTGCCTTCCTTCGTCTTCGTTCTTCAGTTAAGGCCTGGCGACAGTACCCGGTTTGGCCGTGGCTGCCGCGGGATATTTTCCGAGAGAGCGTCACAAGCGTGTGGCGGCCCACCTAGGATCGATCGCGCGTTTCGCCAATCTGGTGCGGTTCGCGCTGCGCTATGGGCTCATGCCTGAGGCGGAAGGAAGGCCGCCGCGGCCGGCTCCGTTCGCCGGCTGAACAGAGCCCGATACCCAATCGCGGCAATCGCCAAAAGGGCGAGTGTCTTCGGGATCATGAGCATGCCCACCGCCGGGACGATTTGAACGAACAGGATCACGGGGGTGTAGAACGCGTACGACACCAAGATCATGGCCCCAATCCATTTGAAAGGGCGATCGTTGGCCTTGATCGCGTCTCGCAACACAAGATAGGCCACGCCAAGGCCCAGGAGCATGAGCGTGAGATTGCGCTAAAGCGACAAGGCCTGGGGCGGAACGCTGCTGCTCCAATCGTTCTGCGGGAACAGCATGACGATCAGACGCGCGACAGCCGCGCCAATCAGAATCGTGCCAATGGCGCCCAACGGCTTTTCGAATCGCTCACGCCACGCAAACAGCGCGCAGACATAGAACAGGGTCACGGTGAAGGCGGTGAAGAAAGCCCCGAGTCCGACAAGACCAATTCCCGTGCCCGGGACAGTCACCGCCTCCAGGTTCCCGGACGCGTAGCCCAGCACCCGGAAACCCACGTGGCCGGTGTCGCCCAGGGCCAACAGGCCAAACGCAATGATGAACAACCGCCGCAAGACACCGCCCGCGGCGGGCATGCGCGCATGACGGGTGATCATCATAACCACGAGAGCCCAGATCGTGACAAGATAGGCGATGTTGAAGGCCACTTCCGTCGCGGCAGTCGGGGACATGAAACTCCTGAGTCGCGTCGCTCTTTGGGCGCCGCGATCAGGCTGCCAAGGCGTCGCATCTCGCGATTTTAGCCAGAGAGTGTCGGCTACGGAACAACAACGCCGCGGCGAGCAAGCCAGTCGCGCAAGGCCGGGCCAGTGCCGCGCGGCCAGGGGACGACGTCGGGCGCGAGCAGGCGCTTGACCTCCTCGATTTCATCCCCCAGGACGGGCTCGTCGTCGATCTCCACCTGAAAGACGAAGATGATCTGATTGCGCAGGGTAAACGCGTAGTAGCCCACAAACTCTACAATCCTGCCGGGCACCCCGAGTTCCTCCTGTACCTCGCGCAGGACGGCCTCATCGGGGTGTTCGCCGCGCTCGAGAAAGCCGGCAATCAGGGCAAACCGGTCCGCCGGCCAGCCGCGCCCCCGGGCGAGCACCACGTGCGGGCCCTGGGTGATGATGGCCGCCACGACCGGGGTCGGGTTGTCCCAGAAGACGTAGTCGCAGGGCTGAACCGTGCATGCCAGCCGGACTTTTCCGTCGCGGGATTGTTCGGCGAGCGGGCTGCCGCACTGGGGGCAGAAGGCGAGGGTCGGCATCGTGATGGAGGCTGAAGACTATCGTCCGGAGGCAGGTAAGCCGGGATTACTCTGCACTTTGATCGCCTGGGTGGCGTAGTAGCCCGGCATGTAATTGGCCGTGATCTGATCGTGATGGGGCAGTTCGTCGAAGCCAATGAGGGCGAACCCCGCTTCGAGCTGACCGCCGATCTGATCGGACAAGGTGTGGCCAAATTCGATGGGTCCGTCGCCGAAGACGCGCGAGCGTTCCTCTGCACTGATACTGGTCAGGTCCGAATACGGAAGGCTGTGGCGGACGATCAACTCACCGCGCTTGTCCATCGCCTCCGCGTCAAAGACAAACAAGTCCGGGTTCATGAACCCGGCCAGCAGCGCGCCGCCTGCCCGCAGCACCCGGTGGCACTCGCGCCAGACCGGGCGAACCTCCGGGCAAAACACGTTGGAAACGGGGTGGAAGACCAGGTCGAAGCTGGCGTCCGCAAATGCGCTGAGGTCGCGCATGTCGCCTTGCTCGGTCCGAATCGCCAGCCCGTCGCGCGCCCCGACAAACCGATCGCGCTCGAGCTGGCGGGGCGATGCATCGAAGACGGTGACGTTCGCGCCGGCTGCCGCCAGGATCGGACCCTGTTGCCCGCCGCCCGAGGCCAGGCATAGGATATCGACTCCGCTCAAATCGGCCGGGAACCAATTCCGTGGCACGGGCTTATGCCCGATCAGGACGACGGTCCAGTCTCCCGCGCGGGCCCTCTCGACCGCCTCTGGCATAACGGGAACAGTCCACTCATTTCCCTGCTCAACCTGGCGGTCCCAGGCGGCGCTATTGCGGCTGACGACATCAGTGGTTTCCATGGCGCCCGATCATCGCACATGCGCTCGCTGGCGCTGCGGGGAAGGCAATGTGGGTCCTTGTGGCGCGCGCGCTATTCCGGAGCGTGGGGCGCGTGATGTTTCCATAAATGCCGATCAAGGCCAGTTCTCGCTGGGCGGTCGCCCGGACCGCAACATGGCCGCCGCGATCTCCTTGACGATTTTGGGGGCGCCCATGCGCCCGTCTGGCTGCGGGCCATCCAATGGCGTCATGCTCGCCTGTCCATCCATCCGGCCACGTAGTCGGCAACTTCCTCCCAGCCGGTCTGGCCAACGATGAAGTGGGTGCGCCCCGGGAACAGCTTGAAATCAGTTCGCGAGTCGGGCCGGTCGTAGCGTTCATAGGTGGCCCGAACCAGCGAGGCGGGAATGATGTTGTCCGTCCCGCCCGCGATCATGAGCAAAGGCGCGCCGGGCTTCTTGAAGTCGATCCGGGCAGTGGCGGTCAGCGACTCGGCCGGCACCCGGCGCGATTCAGGCACGACATATCGGTCATAGGCAGCCCGTTGCTCGGCCAGAGGGAGGCCATTCACAAACGCATACTGAAAGCGTTCAAAGGTCATCCAGATCGGCCGGCCCTGCAACGCGATTGGATTGATGTGCGGAAAGTTCGACTTAATGAACGGCCAGCGCGTTGAGAAGACACCCTGCGGCGGGGCGGAATCGAGCGTGATGGCGGCCGCGGCAAGTCCGCGCTCGAGGAGGATCTGGGTGATCAGCCCGCCCATCGAATGGCCGATCAACACGGGTTTTGAATCCAGTTTCTGGATATAGGCTGCGAGGTGGTCGACCACGGCGCTCAGGGTAAGCGCGCCCAGGGTCCTGTCCGGATCGTTGGCCCGCAGTGTTTCGACCGGCTGGTCGCGGCCCGGCCAGGCCGGGGCGAGGCAATAGTAGAACTTGCGCGTGAAACGATCAACCCATCCCTCCCAGCACAGGGGGCTCATATACATGCCGTGGATGAAGACGATGGTGTTGGATTTCATGTCGGATCAGGTCACAAATTGACCGTTCGGCTTTCCTTGCTTCACCATGGCCTGGCAATAGGCATACAGCGCATCGTAGACAATCCACTCCGCGGCGTTCAATTCGTGATCGTCCCTGAAGCCCAAATGGCGGAATCCTTCGGCGATCGCCTCGAGCCCCGCGCCCTCCGGTTGATGCCAAAGTGTGTTGTCGGTGTCCGCCCCATTGACGATCTTCCCGAGGAGCACAAGGGCGGGATTCCGGGCGAGATCGTATTTCTTGACAATTGCCTCAAAAGAGCAAGTCTTTCCGTGATGGCCCAACTCGACGCCATCGACGTCGAAGGGAATCGCCGAAAGGCGGACGGCCTCGGGCATAACCTGATCGGCCGGGACGAATACGAATTCCGCTTCCTTGTCGACGAACTTGCGGATGAGCCACGGGCAGGCGACACGGTCGACCTTGACCCGGGCGCGGGTGATCCATTTCATGTTGCTCCAATCGAGCGCGCTGGCTCGAACGCCCATTGTCGTCGAACGCCGCCGAAACGCGCAGGTAGCCCAGACAGTCACGACCGTCCCGCGAGCTCGAAGCGAATCGTACCCAGCTCGGCGCCCGGTCCCACGAATGCAAACCCGCAGTTCTCCAGGACTTTGATCGACCCCGCATTGTCCGGGAACGTGTGGGCGATGACGCGCCTGACGGCGGGCAAGCCGCAGGCGCGGGAAACGAGGGCGCCTGCCATCTCTGTGGCAAACCCGCGGCCCCGGTATTCGGGCAGGATGGAGTACCCGATCTCGACCGTGCCATCCGGGCCGGGCGGGCCAAAGTAACCGCCCGCGCCGACTAAAACGCCGCGTTCCGTATCGTCCTCTCGAAGCGCCCCGTACCAGCCATACCATCCGTCCGCGTTCGGATCTTCGATGACCCGCTGGCGAAGAAACTGGATCGCAGCCCGGTCATACTCGCCGGGCGGCCAGCCCTCCGGCACGCGAAGGCCCAGACAATCGGCCAGAGCCTGCCGCGACGCCAACTCGGCGTCCAGAGTCCCGAGCGTGCCAGAGATGAGTTCAAGACGTTTTTCCTGGATGATCACCTGCTCATTATCCCCCGCGCCGTTCAGCGCCGGAGTGCCGCGGCCAGGGCGGGATCGCGTCCAGCGAACCAATCAACGGACGTCATCAGGGCGGACAGCGTCGGCGTGATCGTGTCACGCGTGTCGCCGGGCAGGCTCTTCTGCCAGTAACGGGCGGACACCCACACCTCGATGCCGGAGTCCGGCAGGGTGTAGGTGCGCGTGTCGCCGTACAGATTCGGGCTGGCGCCCATGGGCTCGCCCACAAATACGGCCTTCGTCTGGCGCTCGAGCTCGGCGGCAAAATTCGCGGCGGCCGAAAACGTGTTCCGGCCAATCAACACATACAGCCTTCCGGGCCGATTGATCGGATCGCCGGAAAGGAGCCGCAGCAACTCGCCGTAGGTGGTGTTGTCACCGCCGCCGTTGTTGCGCAGGTCGACGACCACCCGCCAGTCATCGCGGTCCTTCAACGCGGCGCTGACTCGCCTTGCGAAGGCCGGCAAGTCCTCGCTCCCGCTGGAATAGCGCACCTGGTTGAACTGAATGTAGAGCGCCCGATCGTCGTCGCGCGCGGCAAACCAAAACGGCTCGCTGCGGCGGCTCAACAAGGTCATATCGGCCCGACCGGGAAGTTGGAACAGAAACTCCCAAGCCCGATACGCATCACTGTCGAGTTCGGGCGGATCAGCCACAACCGGACCCTGGGTCGTCGCAAACGAAAACCGGGGGTGGCGGCGGTCCGAAATGATGCCCGAGGCCAGGAGCAACTCCGGAATAATCGCATAGGACGGACCCAGATAGTCAAGCCAGGCGGCATTGTCGTGTTCGATATAGGGCATGAGGCGGTCGAGGACGTCGCTGATCGCGGTGTCGCCAATGCTGATCAATCGCGCCCCGATCAGGCGCTCGTACGGCGAACGCGCGTTCAGGACGAAGACGCCATCCGCAAATTTGTACAGCCGAATCCCGTAGAGATGAAACCCCATCGCCCGCTGGCCGAAGAATATGCGGGTGTGCCCGTCCGAGAACGCGGCGAGCCGCATCAATCCGGCTTTGATCGCGCCATCATCCAGCGCCGGAATTTGTTCCGTCAACCCCCGGGAGGCATCCGTGAAAGCGGCCTCGTTGCCCTTGTAAAACGGCTTGGGATGCCCCTTCCGAAGCGCCGTCTCGAGGGCGTCCACATCATTCCGCCAGCGCGCAGCCCGATCGTCACCCTGGCCAGAGCCCGTCTTCAGAAGCGCGGTCGCCACGAAACGCGCGATTCGGGCGATGACATCGTCCCGGTGCGGACTCGAGAGCAGATCCACGCCATGGGCGCCGCCAGGATAGACGTGAAGCTCTCGTGGCCCATCCGCCTGATCGTGCAGCCACTGAACCTCGGCTGCGAGAACAATCGAATCGCCCTCGCTCGATATGAATAGCGTCGCTCCCCGGATGGCTTTGACCTCGGCGGGGGTAATTCCGAGGGGCTCAGTCCGATAGGGCGTACCGAGCGCCACGACGCCCGCCACGTCGGGCTCGGACCCAAGCTTGATGGAGGCAATACCGCCCAGGCTGCCGCCGACCAGGACCAACCGTTTGACGCCGGACGACCGGGCATGGGCCAAAGCGGCTCGCGCGTCGGTGACGGCCAACTGCCAGTTGTCCTTGCCCGCCACGTCGGCGTTCGTCCCGCGCCAGTCGTAGGTGAGCGCCGTGAAGTCCTGCCCGGCCAGCGCTTCAGCCAGGGGACGCCAGCGCTCGCTTCGGCCGTCGCCATTGCTGGACAAGATCACCCAGTTTGATCCGCCGCCCAACTCCGTCGCCGCCAGCTGGGCGCCATCCTCAGTGTCCGTCGCAAGGACTTCGGCGAAAGTGCCGCCGGGGTAACGGTGACTGTTGGGGCAGGCGTTGGCGGGCGCGTAGTTGGGAGTGAGGTGGCGACCGCTGCCTGGGTCGGCGCCAATTCGACGGTGACGGCAGGCGCAACGACCGGGCGGCCGCCACCCGCCAGGCCCAGCGCAAGTGGCGCGACCAGAATCAGAACCGCTTTCTTCATCCTGGCAGCGTAACGAAGCCAGTCCTGCGAGTCGCCCTCAGTTTCGAGGGGTTCCCCTATGACTGCCCTTAACCGCGGCAACCGCTGCGGCGCGACTCCTCACCCCCAGTTTGCGATACAGGTTTCGGCAATGCCAGCGCAGCGTGCTCGGGGCGATGCCGAGAGCGGCGGCGGCCGCCGCGTCGCTCAAGCCCCGGGACAGACAGGCAATCACATCGCATTCGCGGGGATTCAAGCGCGCTGCTGGCCGCTCTGGCGCAAGCGCCGCAGCCTCCTCCTCGACAATCGCTGCCAGCGGCGGATGGTGCTAGTCGGCAATCAGGCCAGCCCGCTCGACCAATGCCTTTGCGTCCTGGGTGTGCCCGCCCCGCCTACGCGTCGCGGCCAACCCGCCCAGTGCGGCCACCTGAAACAGCGGATGCCGTTCTCGCTCCGCCAGCCGGGCAGCCTGCGCGAATTCGCGCCCCGCCTCACCCAGATTGCCCGACTCCCACGCGAGGTATCCCAGTTGGAGGTCGATGACAGCGGCCAGGACCCCATCGTTGGCCGGGATCAGCTGCCGGGCGCGGGTCAGCCACGCCAACGCTTCGTCGCCCCGGCCCATCCGGCGGGCGACAATTCCGAGAATGAGGGCGAGCTGGCCCCGGATCGCTTGCGGATTGAGCCGGCGATACACATCGGCATCCACGGTTTCATCCGCGTCGGCGCGGGCAGCCGAGGCCGCCAGCGCGACCAGGCGCGACTCAGCCGCCCTCGCATGCGGTTGCGCGCTCTCGGGATTCAGACCCAATGCCAGCGCCCAGGCAAGCCACATACTCAGCCCGGGATCCATCCGTCGGAGGCGGGCCGGCACGGCCTCGCACCAGGCGCGCAACTCGGAAAGTTCGCCCTTTCGCATGAGCGCCTCACAGAGGCGGGCGATCTTGTCCATCATAGGCAACAGACTCCGAGCGTCGTCGGAGTACGGTTCAGGATCTCGCGGCATGATGCGATCCATGGCCCGGATTATCCGTCAGGCCGCCGGCTGCCGCACGCCGAGTCCCATTGGCTGTAAGTCCGCGCGCCCGTCGGGGGCGTTCAGGCGACGCCCGCCGCCACGACGATGCGCCGCCCTTCGGCATGCGAGCGGAGGGCGGCATCGATCACCTGCTGGGCGCGCAGGCCATCATAAAAACTGGGGGTCGACTTTCGCCCGTCGAGAATATCGTCGACAAAGCGCCGCGCGCCGGCGGATTGGGTGGTGAAGACAGAATACCGTCCGCGCACCGGAGATCCAGCCCAATACGCGTCGGGGATGGCGAATTCGCGCAACGCAGGTTCCCCCGCCCTTGCCCCGCGAATGGTAATTTGAGCCTCCCCGTCCCCGCGCGTCAGGACGTCCATTTCGAGCGTGCCCGCGTCGCCGTACAGGCCAAAGCGCTGGCGCATCCGGAAGTCGGCGCTGTGCGCGACTGCGCTGGTCTCGATCACGCCTTGCGCACCGCCCGCAAACCCGACAGTCACGAGGGCGTAGTCGTTGGCCGGCGCAAATACGCCATCTGGCGCGGGCCGCGGCAGATAGACGCCGAGGCGCCCATCCACGTCGATGATCTCGCCAACATACCAGCGCGCAAGATCGATCATGTGCGAGCCGAGGTCCGCCAGAATGCCGTTTGCGCGGTTGGCGTCAAGTCGCCAGACATAGTTCGAATGCCGAACATAACCGGTGATGTATCGAAATTCGGCGTGAAAGACACGCCCAACGCGCCGTTCGAGGATCAAATCGCGAAAGAAGCGGAAGTGCGGCAGCCACCGATTGGTGAAGAGGACCATGTGATTCAGCCCGGCGGCCTCGGCGCGCGCAAGCATGTCCGCCGCGTCGCCGGCGTTCAGCGCCATCGGCTTCTCGCACAGCACATGCAGGCCGGCCTCGAGGGAAGCCAGGGTGAGCGCATGGTGGGTGTCATCCGGTGTGGCGATCACAACCGCATCGAGGCTCGCCTGCCTGAACATCGCCGCCGCGTCGCCGAAGACGGCCGGGATGTCGTACTTGGCCGCCATCTCATCGGCTCTGGCCCGGTTGCGCCCGCAGATTGCGGCCAACGTCGCCCGGGGCGAACTCTTCAGGGACGGAAGATACATTCCATCGGCCCAGCCGCTTGTTCCGACGACGCCGACGCGCAGGGTCTTTGGCATGGCACTTTCCTTTCGCTGCGCCATGAATTCGGCGCGGGTTTGCTACGGTTTCAGAAACTCGATGCGCAGAAGGCGGGTTGAGGTCGTCATCCCGGCCGCCTCGAGCGTTCGCTTCGAGTTGTGATTGTAGTACCAACAGCCGGCGATCGGGGCGAGGCCGTTTTCGCGACAAACGAATCTACGGGTGAGGACAGAGAGGCGAGATAGGCGTCAAAGATCCAAAGGTTGGCGCGTTCGGCCGGTTGGTAGCGGACAGGCATGCGAGAAATATGCCGAATGACCCGATCGCCTCCTGAGCGATGCACGATTCCGTCTGCGCTCGGGGACCGTTCTCCGCCGCGGAGTTGCCACTTTCGACGAATGCCACGCGGCGCGCATGAAATCATTCGGGTACCATTGCGGCTCAATGCGCTGGACCATCGCCCCTCTGCTTACCTTCGCGGTCATTACGGGCATCGCGTTCGCCCTGGGCCAAATCACGCCCGACCTGTCCGGCTGGCGGCCAGCCGTGTGCGACGGCGGACAGTGCTTCTGCGAGGCCGCCCGTCCAACGGGCTGGGCCCAGCCAAGCGACACGTATTCGAACCTGGGGTACGTTCTGGCCGGGCTTCTCCTCCTGGGCTACGCGGCGGCCCAACCGCTCATCCCGAACGGGGCCAACCTCCTCCGCCGCGCCCCTGCCTATGCGAACGTTTTTGGGTTGGCCATCATCGCGATCGGGCTCGGATCCCTGCTCTTCCACGGGACGCTCACCTTCGCCGGGCAGTTCACCGATCTGCTCGGGATGTATCTCTTTAGCAACCTTCTGCTGGTCTACAACCTAGCTCGTCTACTTCGCTTGAAGGGTGGCGCGCTCGCGGCGCTATACGTTGGGCTTACCGCCGCCCTGGCCGCCCTCATGTTGGTCGCGCCGGACTTCCGGCGTGTCCCATTCGCAGCCGGAATCGCCGCCGCGCTCATTCTTGAGGTCGTCCTCGCCGTTCGGCTGAAGCCGCGAATGCAGCCCGCCTGGCTCCTGAGCGGCTTGGCTTCGTTTGGACTCGCCTATGTCGTCTGGACGCTGGACAACACAGGTGTCTGGTGCGATCCGAACAGCTGGATTCAGGGCCACGCGCTGTGGCACCTGTTCGGCGCCTTGGCCACCGTCCTGGCCTTCATCTACTATTGGCGCGAGGAAAACCCCGCATGAACCGCGAAATCCGGCTCTTCTCTTTCTACGGCCTGACCGTTACGCTCATCCCGGCTTTCTTCGCCGGCAGTGCGATCTTGCTCGAC
>JBKJQK010000361.1:0-3111 GCA_046594095.1 Anaerolineae bacterium
GCAGGCTGAATACCACAACGGCAGCTCGGTGGGCGCGACTCGGCCAACGAAGACAACCGACCCATCGAGACCGAGGGCGCTTGCCCTGGCAAAGATCGGATCATAGTTCCAGCCCGGCGCTCCGCCGACATACAACTTGACCTCGCTGGCGATGGCCGCGTTGCGGGCGCGCAATTGGGCAAAGGCCTCGAGCAGGGTCAGCAGATTTTTGCGCGGCTCGAGGCTGCCCAAAAAAAAGATCGATTGCGCGGATACTCCCCTGGCCGCCCGAAACGTCTCAACCGCGCCCGCATCGGCGGGTGTCATGCCCGCCCCCGGCGCCAGGGGCGTTACGTCGATCTTGCCGGGCTCGATCCCGAACAGGCGGGTGATGTCTCGTTTGGTCGACTCGCTGATCGCGATGATCCGGCGGGACCGCCGGCAGGCATACCGGGCCATCACATTCAGATACAGCCGATTGACCCGTTTGTGCGTTGCCGGCGATGTCACGAAGCTCAAATCGTAGATCGTCACCACGCCCGGGCAGCCCAGGCGCGCCGGCAGGGCGAAGGCAAGACCGTGGAACAGACTCGCGCCGATCGCGCGCACCTGACGCGGGGTCTCGGTTTGCTCGGTGATAATCCGGACAAAGGGTGACTCAGTTGAACGTGAGGCGGGCAAGATCGTTATTCGCTCATGCGGAGCGGGCGCTTCCGCCAGCGCGGTCGGGCTGACCATCACGGTGAGCGCCAGGTCGTTGCGCGCCAGCGCGGGTGACATCGACAGGGCGCGGAGCAATTCCCGCGTGTACTGGTGGATGCCGGCCTGGCGGAACCCGGGGGTGCCGCTCAGCAAATATGCGCCAAGCGCAATGCGGATTGTCATTCGCGGCAAGTCTACCCGCTTCGCCCGCCCGGTGTAGCATGCGCGTATGCGGCGGGTGATTCTGCATGTCGACCTGGATGCCTTCTTCTGCTCGGTGGAAGAACTGCGCAATCCCGCGTTGCGGGGCAAGGCCTTTGCGGTGGCGGGCCGGGCCGATCAGCGGGGCGTCGTCTCGAGCGCCTCGTATCCGGCGCGCCGGCGTGGGGTGCGCAGCGCGATGCCGACCGCCCAGGCGCTTCGCCTGTGTCCGGGTTTGATCGTTGTCGATCACTCGCATGGCGTGTACGGCCAGCATTCCCAAAGAGTGATGGACGTTTTGCGGGCCTATGCAAATGAGATTCAGCAGATCTCGGTCGATGAGGCCTTTCTGGATTTGACCGGGTTTCCGGGCGAGCCGCGCGATCTTGCGCTTGAAATCCAGCGCCGCATCGGGGACGATACCCGGCTTCCGGCGTCGATTGGCGTCGCAACCAGCAAGCTCGTCGCGAAAATGGCCAGCGGGCGGGCCAAGCCCAATGGCGTGTTTGTGGTGGAGGAGGACGCCGAGGCCGCTTTCATGGCGCCCATGGGCATCGAGGAATTGTGGGGTGTCGGCGCTGCGACCGGCGCCCGCCTCCGCGAGATTGGGATCGAGACAATCGGCGATCTTGCCGGCGCGCATCCGGATCGGCTACGCGGCGTGTTTGGCGCCCACGGCGCGCACGCCATCGATCGCGCGCGGGGGATCGATCCCTCGCCGGTGCACGCTGAGCGCGAGGTCAAGTCGATCAGCGAGGAGCGAACCTACTCCCAGGACGTAGCCGACGCGGACACACTCCGCAAAACGCTGCTCTCGTTGAGCGACGACGTTGCCGCCCGCCTGCGGGCCAGCGGCCTGTTTTCTCGAACGATCCATCTCAAGCTGCGCTGGCATGACTTCAGGACGGTGACCCGTCAGACCACGCTTACCCCGCCCACCCACTTTGGCGACGATATCTTCCTGGCCACCGAGGGGCTGTGGCGCGCGACCTGGCGCCCGGGCGAGCGGGTGCGCCTGTTGGGCGTCGGCGCAAGCGGGCTTGCCGAAGGTGTTCAGCCCACGTTGTTTGATTCGGGCGGCCTTGACCAGCGTGAAGAGCTCGCCCGCGCGCTTGACGCGCTGCGCGGGCAATATGGCCGCGGGATTGTGGGCCGGGCGAGCCTGACCCGCCGCAAACCATGACGAAGCGCGCCTATTCGGCGGACTTGGCGGCGCTGTAGTTGAAGAGAACGAGCGCGCCGATGACGAGGGCGACCGCCGCGCCCGTCAGCAGCGTGTCCTGGGCGTTCTTGGAATCAACCAGCTTCTCAACAAACTTGATGGCGAGGATGAGGATGACGATGTCGCTCAATTTGCCTTTCAGCTTCTTCAGATCATCAATCACCAGCCATTCCGGCAGATCCAGCTTCTGGATGAAGAGTTCGTGCAGACCCAGGGCAAACACCAGCAGCACGGTCGCCAGGAGAAACAGGTCCATCAACTGGACCAGCGCAACGATCAGACTTACGTCGCCTGGGACCGTCACCATGCGGGCGATCAGGAAGGCAGTCTGGACCGCCCCCCAGATGAAGGTCGCCAGGGCGGCGGCCAGGAGCGATACTTCGCCGATCAGGACGATGTATTTGGAGCTTTCGAGGATCTTCTTCATGGCCTGGTGTGGATTCAGGCCGCAGCCCGCTCGGCGAGCCATGACTCGTAGGCTTCTTCCGTGGTGAACTCACCGCCCTCGATCTCGCGGCTGAGTTCCGTATATTTGGTGTCGAAACGCAGGGTGATCTCTATCTGGCCAAAACACACATCGTCGACGATGCCCTTGCGCACGACAAATGAATCCCCATTGTCGTCCCGGCTGAGGTCGTTCATCCGGTTGATCCGCACCCGGGTGATGGCGCCGCATTTCTTGCCCCGCACATACACAAAGATGGCGCTGGCTCCTGGGGATGGGGCGGGCGCCATTAAGCTCGAGAAAAGTCTTTTGATTGCATTCATGGATTCATCACTCACTCACTCACTCACTTCACGGCTGGCAGCCGGGTTTGTCCGGTGATTGTCGGGGTTGGGCGACCGCGGGCGGAAAGCCCGAGGACAAGAATTGCGGCAGCCATCGCGACCACGACAGGTCCCCACCCGGCCGCGCCACTCAAGGGCACGGGTTGGGCCAGCAGGTTGACGCCCGCATAACCGAGCCAGCCGGCCGTCCAGCCCCACAGGAGATGCCGGGCGAGGCG
>JBKJQK010000366.1:0-8638 GCA_046594095.1 Anaerolineae bacterium
CCTCGAATAACGACAAGGACATCGCCTGGCTGCGGGCCTTGAACGACGGGACGGCTGGCCTGGGCGGGTTGCGCCTGCCCTCGTGCGACCTGCGCGACTTGCGCGATCCGGCGAGCGGCGACGACCAACGGGTGGATGTGGCCCTACAAGGTCCGGCCGCGCTTCCGACGCTGCAGGCGATGCTGATCGATGGCGGAGAACCGCAGTCTGCTGAGGCGCTGGCTGGGCTGCCCAAGGCCGGCATCCTGCGGGCCGAGCTGGCCGGCGCGGACGTCTTCATCTCACGCACGGGCTACACCGGCGAGTCGATTGCGTATGAGATCTTCGTCCATCCCGCCAAATCGATGGCGCTGTGGGAGGCGATTCTGGCGGCCGGGGCCGCGCATGGGGTCAAGGCCGCTGGCCTGGCCGCGCGCGACAGCCTGCGGACGGAGGCGGGTCTGCCCCTGTATGGGCACGAACTGGCTGGGCCGCTGAACCTGGGCCCGCAGCACATCGGCTTTGGCGGGTATGTGAAGGCCTACAAGCCCTACTTCGTCGGCAAGCCCGCCTACTTTGCCAAAGCGGGCAAACCGGCCCTCAAGCTCAGCCGCTTCCGGATGAACGAGAAGGGCGTACGGGTCCCGAAGTTGGGCGATCCGGTCCTGGACAACCGCGGGCGAGTGGTCGGCACAGTCCTGTCGTGCGCGGCCGACACCGAGGGCTTCCTGCTCGGCATGGCGATGCTCGATTCGACTCTGCAGGCCAAGGAAGGCATGCCGATCCGGGTGCTGGCCCTGCCCGAGCGCCAGCCCGCCCCGCTGGCCGCGATGGCGGCGTTGGGCAGCCGGGCATTGGTGCCGGATGAGGCGACAGTGCTGAGCCGATTCCCGAAGAAGGTCAAGTAGTGAACCTCCTCATCACCAACGCCCGCGTCTACACCTGCGATCCAAGCCAGCCCAGGGCAACGGCGATCGTGATCGCCAACGACCGCATCGTCGCCGTCGGCAGCGACACTGAGATCGACGCCGTTCACCTGCCCGGCGCCGCGCGGATCGATCTGAACGGGGCCTTCGTCACGCCCGGGCTGATCGACGCCCACACCCACCTTCTCTCGACCGGCTTCGCCTTGCACCGGATCGACCTGGCCCGCGAGCCCTCGCGCGAGGCCGTTATCGAGGCCGTCCGGAAGCGCGCATCAACCACCCCGCCGGGCAAGTGGATCCTCGGCCGGGGCTGGCTGCGGATGCTCTGGTCGGCGGATGGGATGCCGACTGCCGCAGACCTCGACCCGGCCACCGCCGCCCACCCAGTTGCCATGACTGCAACCAGCGGGCACGCCCTGTGGGTGAACAGCGTCGCGCTTCGGCTGTGCGGGATCACTGAAACCACGCCAGATCCGTATGGCGGGAAGATCGTCCGCGACGCGCACGGCGCGCCAAACGGGCTGTTGCTCGAGGAAGCAATGCGACTGGTCTACGACCGCATCCCCTCGCCCACCGCCGAGGACGAGGAGGCCGCCACGATCGGCGCGATGCGGGCGATGAACGCCGTCGGGCTGACCGGCACGCATTGCATGGATGGCAGCGGCGGCATTATCAGCTTTCGGGCCTACCAGCGCGTGCGGACGCTGGAGCAGCAAACCTTGCGGGTTGTCAAGAACCTGCCCGCCCAGGACATGGATGCCGTGCTTGGCGCGGGCATCCGGAGCGGCTTTGGCGACAACTGGCTGCGGGTGGGCGGGATCAAGTTCTTCGCCGACGGCGCGCTTGGCCCGCGGACCGCGCTGATGCTTGAGCCGTTCGAGAACGAGCCAACCAACTACGGCATCCGCACCTACGAGAAAGAGCAGATGTTTGAGGACATCGGGCGGGCCAACGCGGCCGGGCTGTCGGCGATTGCGCACGCGATTGGCGACCAGGCCAACCGGGATGTCCTGGATGCGATGGCGGCCGCGCCCCGGCTCGGGTTGCGCAACCGGATCGAGCACTGCCAGTTGCTGCACCCCGACGACATCCCCCGCTTCGCCGCCCTGGGCGTCATCGCCTCGGTTCAGCCGATCCACGCCACCCAGGACATGCAGGTGGCCGATCTGTACTGGGGCGCGCGCAGCAGCGGCGCATATGCGTTTCGATCGTTGGCCGACAGCGGCGCGATGCTGGCCTTCGGCTCGGACGCGCCGGTCGAGGTGTTTGACCCGATCGTTGGCCTGCACGCGGCGGTCACCCGCCGGCGGGCGGATGGCACGCCGGGGCCGGACGGCTGGTGTCCCGAGCAGCGGGTCACGATTGACGAAGCGATCCACGCCTACACGGTCGGCGCGGCGTATGCGGGCGGGATGGAGATTGAATGTGGGTCGATCGAAGCCGGTAAGCTGGCCGACCTGACCGTGCTCTCGCGCGATCTCACCCGCATCCCGGCCGACGAGATCCTCAGCGCAAAGGTCGAACGGGTAATGGTTAACGGGGCGTGGGTGTAGCCAAGCCGTGGCCTGGAAGGCCACGGTGCCGCCCGCACGAGCCAACATCGAGATGGCCGATGTTGCCCCCATTTGCGAATTCACCCCCTCGCGATCTGTGGTATACTTATTTTGTTACTCGAGATTGTGTGTTTAATGCCGCCAAACCACTTCCGGTTTGGCGGCTTTTTTGTTCCGGCGAATTGCGGGGACCTAAGGAGATCGAATGGTAGTCAAGCTTTATGTTGGGAATCTGTCGTACAAGACTTCAGAGGACGATTTGCGCGCGCTCTTCGCCGCGGCGGGCGGCGTCGTGTCCGTGGCCGTGATCAAGGATCGCGACACCGGGCAGTCGAAGGGCTTCGGCTTCGTCGAAATGGCGAGCCAGGAAGACGCGAAGAACGCCATCACCAAGTACAACAATTATCAGATGGGCGATCGCGCGCTGACGGTCAATGTGGCCAAGCCCCGCGAAGAGCGCTCCGACCGCGGCCCCCGCCGCTACTAGGCGCCCGCTGTCTGATGCGGGCCAGGGCGCTTCGGCGCCGTGGCCTCCACGCAAACCGCCTCTCAGGCTTCCTTCGGGAACCGCCGGGAGGCGATTTCGTTTTTCGGAGCGGAGTCCCCGCTACACGAGGCTATTCTGGATTGCGTAGTGGGTCAGTTCGGCGTTCGTCCGCAGGTTCATCTTGATCAGGACGCGGGCCCGGTAGGTGCTGATGGTCTTGGCACTGAGCGAGAGTTCGGTCGAAATCTCCTTGACTTCTTTCCCGGACGCGATCAAACACAGTACCTGATACTCGCGGTCCGAAAGATTCTTGTGGAGCGGCTGATCATCCTCATGCCGGGCGTGCAGCACCAGCTCATCGGCGACGGCCGGGCTGATGTACTTTCCGCCGTGCAGGACCTTGCGGATGGCCTGGACCAATTCCTCCGGAGCGCTTTCCTTGTTCAAATAGCCGGCCGCGCCGGCCCGGATCGTGCGGACGGCGTACTGATCCTCCGGATACATGCTGAGGATCAAGACAGGAAGTTGGGGCTGAACGTGTTTGATCTGCTTCAGCGCCTCCAGCCCGTTGCCGCCGGGCATCGCCAGATCAAGCACCACAATGTCCCAGCGCTCGCCGCCGACCAACGCCAGAAGCTCAGGCGCGCTCGGCGTCTCCCCGAACGTGGCCTGGGGGAATGCCTCGGCCAGGATCTGCTTGACGCCCTGGCGCACGACGGCGTGGTCATCGGCCAACAGGATCTTCAACATCACTCTGTCCAGATTCTGCATGAATCACTCAGCTTGCTTTACGGGGATGCTGACCGTGACGACGGTCCCGTCGCCAGGCACACCTTGAATGACAAACGACCCGCCTAATCGAATTGCCCGCTCCCGCATCCCAAGCAGGCCAAGCGAGCGCAGACCCGCGATCTCGTGGGTCGCAATCCCCCGCCCGTCATCGTGGACCAGGAGGGTCACCGCCTCGCGCGTGGCGCTCAGCTGCACGTCGATGTTCTGGGCTTTGGCGTGGCGGGCCACGTTGGTCAAGGCCTCCTGGAAGATGCGGTACATCGCCACGGACTCGGCCCGGGACAGGGGAAGATCCGGGCGCGTCGCGCTCACCGCGCACACAATGCCCGTCCGCCTTTCGAAGTCGCGGGCCTGCCATTCGATCGAGGCGACTAGGCCGAGATCGTCCAGCATTCCCGGGCGCAGTTCGGTGGCGATGCGGCGCACGGTCTTGATCATGGCATCCATCTGCGTGGTCACGGATTTCGCCTTTTGGGACAGCGCAGTATCGCGAGCAACCAGCCGATCCGTCAGCCAGGCCAGATCGAACTTCATGGCGGTGAGGGCCTGCCCGAGTTGATCATGCAGCTCGCGCGCGATAAGGGTGCGCTCCTCCTCGCGCGCCAATTCGAGATTGGCCGCCAGGGCCTGCAACTGCCTGGATGACTCCTTCAGCTCGGCTAACGCCGCCACACGCTGCTGATAGGCCAGGGCATTATGTATGGCGATCGAGGCTGCCGGAGCGAGCGCCATGAGCAGTTCTTGATCGTCGATGGTGAAGCCCTTGCCGTCCTGTTTGTTTCGAATATCAAAGAAGCCCAGCACTTCGCCATGTGAATCCAAGATTGGCGTGCAGATTATCGTGCGCACATCCGCGTTGATCGCCAGCCCGTGTTGCAGGATCGGATCGCTGGCGGCGTCGCTTGTGCCATACGGGATCTTGTGTTCGAGGACCCAGCCGGGAATTCCTTCTCCAGAGGGCCAAGAATACACAAATGGAATGGCCACACCCTGACGGTAATATTTGCGCACACTCATGCCCTCGGTGGTGCGCAGCCCGGCGAATCCGCTCTCGCCATGGACGATCCGAATGGCCTCGATGGCCAGGTCATCCAGAATCGTGCTCACCTCGAGGGTCGTGTTCAACTCGTTGGTAATGCGGAAGAGCGTTTTAATAGTGGTCTCGGAGCGTTCCAACTCCGTGATTACGGCCCTCAATTCGACCGTCCGTTCGTTCACCCGCTGTTCGAGCTCCAGATTTTGGCGCTGGCTCTCGCGATACAACCGGGCTTTGTCCAGATAGATCGCGATATGGCTGACCAGATTCTCGGCCAGGGCCAGCGCGTTTAGATCGAACCGGCGGCCCGACTCCGCTGCCACAAAAGTGATTGCGCCAAGGGTCTGGGGACGGGAGATCAGCGGCACGATCATATACGACTTGATGGCCGCCGCGGCCGCCCGCAAATCCGAGGCCGCATCGGTGACCAACTTTGGCGCGCCGCTGCGCAACACGGCGGGTAATCCCGCGATCTCGTCCTTGGGCAGGTAATTCTTCAGCCAGTCATCCGCCGCGTGCGGATTAGCGGCCCCGGACGGCGCCAGGGCCACCTGCTCGACGGTGCCATCGGCCTGCAACAGGTGCACAGCGCACCAATCGGCGAGCTGCGGCACGGCGAGCTTGGCCAGAGTCGTGAGCGGCGCTTCGAACTCGACGGTATCGGCAAGCAAAGCACTGGCTTCGGCCAGGAGCCGATTGGCTTCCCGGAGTTGCAAACGCTCAGCGCTATCGCCCGTAATCCCGACGATGCTCACCAGGGTCCGTTGTTCAAATTGAACAAATGCGGCGCTGATTTGAGCGTTGAAGGTCGTGCCATCCCGCCGCTTCACCAGAAACTCGCCGAGCCAACCTTCACCATGCCGAAGGCTCCCCAATTTTGCGCGCGCGGACTCCATGAGGAGTGGCGCCGAAAGGATATCGACGATGTCGTGGCCATGGGCTTCTTCCGCCGTCCAGCCGTAGAACGTCTCCGCAAAGCGGTTCCAGAAGACAATGCTGCCGGACAAATCCACGGCCAGGATTGCCTGTTCGACCACGTCCAAGATCTGCGCCTGAAGACGAATCTTCTCCTCAGCGGAAAACAATTTTGATTCCTGCTCCATCCAACCCACCCTTCCCTGACAACACTTGATAGTTCAAACGTGGCCACTTGCGCTCCACCTCTGAATGATTGTAGCCCTGCTTGACTCGATTTTGCGGCTGAAACTGCCCAATTTGGCCCGTGTAGGACAAATACCGACAGCTGGCCGCGCTCAACGCTGACAAACGGGTCAGGCCAATGACCGCCGTCGATCGCCGATGTAGTCCAAAGACCGACAGGCTCTTCCGACAGCGGCTGATGGTCAGCAAGGGCGCATGCGCATACGCTGTTGGCAACCAAAATTCGTTCCATTCTTGACTGACCGCCTGCAAGACGCGGCGGCCAAAGAGGAGACTGTTGCCATGTTGTGGACAATTGTGATCGTACTCGTGATTCTGTGGGCGCTTGGGCTTTTCGGAGGCATTGGCGGCCCGCTGGTGCATATTCTGCTGGTTGCGGCCCTGATCGTCGTGGTCGTTAACCTGCTGGGCGGCCGCCGCGCCCGACTCTGATCAACGCGACCCGCGTCCGATCAACCCTAAGCCGAATTCAACCTTAAGGAGACAACTATGTCAAAAGCCTATGAAGTCATGACCCACGCGCTGGCCACTTGCGCGCCCGATGAGACCGTCGCGCGCGTGGCCGAGATCATGCGCCAGCGTGACATCGGCGATGTGCTCATCGTGGAAGAGGGCAAGCTGAAGGGGATCGTGACGGATCGCGACCTTGCGACGCAGGGGCTGACCGGCGCGGATGATCCCCTCACGACGCCCATTCACAAGTTCATGAGCGACAAAATCGTGACCGGCGAGGCCGGATGGAATCTTGAGCAGGTAGCCAGGGTGATGGCCAAACATCAGGTTCGCCGGCTGCCGATCGTCGAGGATGGTCAACTGGTCGGCATCGTCTCGCTCGCCGATGTGGCATTGCATGAAGATCGAAAGGACATCGTCACGAAGTCGTTACAGGCCGTCTCAATGCCCGCCAGAGGCTCCGCCTCAGTGACATCGGGCGCCGGCAAGGCTTTAATGGGCTTCGCGGTGGGCGCCCTGGCGACGACCGTCATGGCGTGGCTGACCTGGAACCGGTCCGGCCAGACGTTGCGAAGGGACGTGGCGAAGAGCGCGTTCTATCACTCGGCCCAGCAGGCGATGAGCCTCGCTAGAGACAAAGTGGGCGAGGCGGCGGCGAGCAAGTCGGCGCGAAACCTGCGCAAAAAACTGCGGACAAACCTAGTCGACCTGTCAGCTCAGTAGCCGGCGCTTGTTTATCGGGCGCCCCAGCGCAAGTATGTTCTGTTCGGCTGATAGAACCCAATGACCGTTATGCGATCATCGCGTCTGGTTTCAAAGCGCGCGCGGCGGCGCGGCGCCGACCCCTCAACCGACGATGGCCCCCACCCCCATCCCGCCGGTTGAGGGCGCCTAAGTCGCCAGCCTGCCCGCCGCGGATTCGGCCGGCCGCCTCGTCACGCTTATTCTGGCAAACGACGCATCGGCCACGCTCGCGACCGATTACCTGGGAAAGGGGACGGTCACAGCCAAAGGCATGTGGAACAATCGGGCATCGAATGTGACCGTCATGCTCACCGAACAGGATGGCAAACCCATCGCTGGGACACTGGTCTTTGCGCTCAAAGGCGATGCGCTGACCTCAACCCAGTAGGACATGATCACCACCCTGGCCGCATGCCCGCCCGGCTCGCTCTACGACGCATACCTGCGCGGACTGCGGGCCGTCGCCACGTATGTCATCTCCGACGAGAATCTGATCATGAACATGAAGATGGGCGGAGGCAACCTCGCCTTCAGCAATCAACCCATCGCAGCGATGAATCGTGTGACCGGAACGGTGACCCACCTCCAGCGGATCGCGCTCTCATCCGGCGCGATTGTCACCGTCACCCTGGTCGACATCTCGAGAAAGGATGCGCCCGCCATCGTCCTCGCCCAACAGGTGATCAATACCGGCGGGAAGCAAGCGCCGTTCGCGTTTGAATTGGCCTACGACCTCGCGTCCATTGACGCGCGCTTCACCTACGCGGTCCAGGCCCGGATCACCGGGGCCGACGGCCGGTTGATCTTCGTCAGCGACACGGTCTACCCTGTCATCACCAGGGGAAACCCGAACAGGGTTGACCTTGTTCTGAAGATTGTCTAAGACAGTTGCGCATCGTCCGCGCAAAAGGCGGGCGCGGAGAAGGCAGCTTCTCCGCGCCCACTTTTTGCGTCCACGCCTTATTGCGTAGCCCAAATACGGAAACCCGTTCGGCCTCCCCGCCCCCGGACACTTCAGTCTCACGCTGATCGCCGGCCCTGAGGCAGATCGGCAAGTTTATCGAAGCCGTATACAACAAGAAGCGTATTCACTCTGCCCTGGGCGACCTAAGCCCAGCGGAGTTCGAGGCACAATGGCGGGCGCAGCAAGGCGCCTGGAGCCTGTCATGCGCTTCCCGGCGCAAAACCTGGCGAGCATCAGAATGACGGCAGCGATGAAGCGCAAGCTCTTGAGGGTTTTGTCAAGGCGTTGGTATTCGCGAGCAAGCCGTCGGATGCGCGCCAACCACGGGAAGGTGCGCTCGACGACCCATCGTCGCGGCAGGAGTATGAAGCCACGCTTGGCTTCGGGCAGTTTGGCAACTTCAAGCCTGATCCCATTTGGTTCATGACGCGCGAGCATTGATTCGAGTTTCGCTCGCGGGAAATAAACCCGAACCAATCGCGACGATCAGGGATGCAAGAACCAAATGGGATCAGGCTTGAAGTTGCCAAACTGCCCGAAGCC
>JBKJQK010000572.1:0-4114 GCA_046594095.1 Anaerolineae bacterium
GTTGATACGATTCGGAGCTATCAGCCCGATGTATTGCTTGTTTCGCTGGGGGTTGACACCTTCAAGGGCGACCCGCTGGGTGATTTCGCCCTGAGCGCGGACGCGTACGCGATCATCGGAGCCCGTCTGGCGGAACTTGGCGCTCCGACGGTGTTCATTATGGAAGGCGGTTACGCCATCCAGGAACTCGGCGACAATGTAACCTCGGTTCTGCGCGGTTTTCAGACTGCGGCGTGATCGCTGAACACACGAATACAAGGAGCAATTAACGAATGTCACAGGCAGACTTGAAGGGCCGTTGGGCCTTGATCCTCGGCGCGAGCTCGGGCTTTGGGGCCGCCACCGCCCGCGAACTGGCCGCCAATGGGGTCAACATCATCGGCTTGCACCTCGATCGCGGGGCGGGACTTGAAGCGGTTAAGACCCAGTTGGTGCCGGAACTGGAGGCGTTAGGCGTGAAGGTGTGGTACTCCAACACCAACATCGCCAGCGACGAGAAGCGGGCCGAAGCCATCGCAAAGATCAAGGAATTCGTCGGCGATCAGAAGCTGCACGTCATCATGCACTCGGTGGCGTTTGGCTCGCTGCTGCCTTTCATTGGTGAGATCAACGGGCAGACGCTGACCCGGGCCCAGATGGAGATGACGCTGGACGTCATGGCTAACAGCCTGGTCTATTGGGCGCAGGATCTGTGGAAGGCTGGACTACTCGAGAAGGGCAGCCGCTTTTTCGGAATGACCAGCGCTGGGAGCGTGCAGGTGATTGAGGCCTATGGCGCGGTGTCGGCGGCGAAGAGCGCGCTCGAGAGCCACACCCGCCAGCTGGCGGTCGAATTCGCCAAACACGGGGTGCTCGTGAATTGCATCATGGCCGGCGTGACCGATACGGCCGCATTGCGCAAGATCCCTGGCAGCGACAAGATCGTCAGCGACGCGATTCGGCGCAATCCGAGCGGGCGCATGACCACACCGGCCGACGTGGCCAAGACCATCCGGGCCCTGTCTGATCCGGAGCTGTCGTGGATCACCGGGCAGGTGGTTGTGGTTGATGGGGGCGAGATCATTTCGGGGTAGGGGTCTCACTGCGCCTCCCCTCCGCTCGTCATCCCCCGCGAAAGCGGGGGATCCACAAGGAACTTCGTTGGGGCGGCCGAGGTTTGTCACGCGCAACATGAACCGCGTCGCTGAATGGACTGGCCGCGCTATTTCCCTGAACGTCATCCCCGCGCGCCGGATTCCCCGGGCGTTGCCCGGGGCTAACGTGACGTCGCGCCGCTGGCGCTCAGGCGACCCCACGCCTCGCGAAAAAGCCCCAATGGGGCGATTCACACGAGCCCCGGGCATCGCCCGGGGTATTCGTGTCAATCACCCGGGCGTGGCCCGACACGCCCATGCCGGCCAGCCCCGCGCAATATGAACGAAGTCCCGGCGGAACTTGTCGCGCCATCCCCGCGATAATGCCCCCGCACATGACGAAACGCCCGCTGCCAGTCTGGCTTGCGATCCTGATCGTGCTCACCGCCTGCGGGGCGTCCATATCGAAGTCTGAAATCCCCGCCGAAGTCATTCTGCCCGCCATCGACGCCGCCGCGCTGCGCGAGGCCGAGACCACCCTGGCGGGGATGGGCATCCCGCGCCGGTTTGCCGCGCCCATCGCCGTTGACTTCACTCCGGCGAATAGCGGAAAAACCGAAACGGATGGCCTGAACTGGCGCTGGCGACTGGTCGTCCGCGCGCCGGGCGCGGAGTCGCTCAACTTTGGTTTCAGGCGATTCCAGCTTCCCGAGGGCGGCAGTCTGCGGATCGTCGCGCCTAGCGGCGCCAGCCTTGGCCCGTATTCCGGCGGGACCGGAAGCGAGTTGTGGACGCCGGTTCTGCCCGGCAATGCAGCCGAGATCGAGATCCGCGCGCCGGCCAAACTCGCGGGCGAGGTCGATGTCCAACTGTCGAGCATTAACCGCGGATTCCGCGACCCGCTCGTGCCTGACTCCGGCGCCTGCAACGTCGACGTGATCTGCCCCGTTGCGGATGGCTTCCGCGCCCAGACCCGGAGCGTCGCCCTGATTCAGATCAGCGGGGCGTATGTGTGCTCCGGCGTCCTTGTCAACTCGACCGGTTATGCGCGCAAGCCGTATGTGCTGACCGGCGCGCACTGCAACCTGTACGCCGCGAGCGCGCCCAGCCTGGTCGCCTACTTTGGGTTTGAGAACTCGGTCTGCCGCTTGCCCGGGAGCCTAGCCAGCGGCGCCGCGGGCGACGGCAGCCGGGCCCGCTTCGTCACCGGCGCGACCTTGCGGGCGATCTACACCGCCACGGATACCGCTTTGGTTGAGTTGAGCAGCGCGCCGCCGATCACCTGGGGCGTCTTCTACGCCGGCTGGAACATCGCGTCGGGCGCGCCATTTTCCGCGGCGCTGATCCACCATCCCAACGCCGACGAGAAGCGGATCAGCCTTGACGGCGGCCCGATCTCGATCACCCAATACGCCATGCAGGCGTCCCCCGGCGACGGCACCCACCTGTGGGTAACCGGCTACGAAACCGGCACAAGCGAGCCTGGTTCAGACGGCGGCCCGCTATTTGACGGGGACGGGCGGATCGTGGCCACGCTGCATGGCGGGACGTCCGCCTGCGGTGTCGACGGCGACGACTGGTATGGCCGGCTCGCCCCGGCCTGGCTCGGCGGCGGGTCGACCGACTCGAGTCTCAAGCCCTGGCTGGATCCAGCCAATACGGGCGTGAGCGCGTTGGACGGCGTGGACGGCGCCGACCCCATCGCCCGCTCCTACTTTCCCGTCATGGGGCGCTAACGAGGCCCGCTCAGGCCGGCCTGGGCACGGCTGGGATTTCCGGACCCGGCCGTCGCCCTCGCGCCAGCAGGGGTCCCAGCGCATCGGCCGCCCAGGCGACGAAGAATGCGATCACCAACATCGACACGATCGCCCACACAAAATCCGGCGTGAGCAGGCTGAGGTATATCTGGTTGGCGGCGTAAGGGAGGGCCAGGACCGAATGCCCGGCGGTGTAGGCGATGGCGATCGCCAACCGGCGCGCCCACGGGTTCAAATAGCGCGCGCGGTCCGCCAGATCGATGCCCACCGCGCCCATAAACGAGATCATCGGCAGGAAAGGCTGAAGATTTCCCGTTACGCCGAGCCAGGCCACGATATACAGACGGAACAAATAGCCGATCCCGGATGCGATCGTCGCCGCCCAGCGCCACGGCACAATCCGGCGGGCGAACATCGGGCCGATCATCATCGCCGCGCCCGCCAGGGTGGGATACAGCCAGCCCGGCCTTGCCGCGACAACCGGGTTGATCCCGCCCGGGAACTCCCACTCGATGACGGCGGTCAGGTAGATCATGGCGCTCAACAGGCCGAGCAACGCCAGCATCCATATTTGCGGCCGAAAGCCGCGGGACGTTGCGGGGAACGCGGCACTGAGCAGGCTGATGACCGAGAAGAAGACGCAGAACATCATCGTCGCGATCAGCAGGTGGGGCGGGCTCCAGGCGGTGAGGTCGACCCCGAAGATCGCGTGCCAGAGCGCGTCGCCCGGGATTGACGCCAGGACATAGATGCTGGACACGGCCGCCACCCCGAGTTGCGGAACGGCCCGCACCCACTGGCGCGGATCGCGCGCGCCGGCGCGGAGCATGCGAATGCCGAGCGCTCCCAGCCCAATGCTGCCGAGGAAAAGCATGATCAGGAACGCTGAATAGAGCAGGATGTGGGGCGGCCACAGGAAGTCGGCGCCGGCCGGCACCTGGCCGGTCTTCACATGCAGGCTGGCGTCCCAGAAGCCGCCGGTGTAGGCCTGCACGACTGCCAGCGAAAGCAGGGCGGCCAGGGTGATCGACAGGCCTCGCGACAACGTTGGCCGGTTGGCCGGGACAGCGGGCGCGGGGGAGAGAAATAGCAGCCAGGTCAGGCCAACAAAGACCGTGGCGGCGATGGCCGAAAACGCGGCGGCCTGACCGATGAGGGGATCCATGCCCTTATTTTAGGGCGGGTTGGGCGATGTCAGGCAAGCCGCTCTTCACATGCCTCGCGCACGCCGCAGGCCGCGCATCGGCGCGCCTCGTTGTGGTCGCGGTGCGGGCCAGCGCGCTG
>JBKJQK010000086.1:0-25990 GCA_046594095.1 Anaerolineae bacterium
GTCGGGTATGATCGCCTTTTGCCATGCCGACCAAGATCCCGGTCGCTGTCCTGGGCGCCACGGGCGCCGTAGGCCAGCGCTTTGTCCAACTCCTTCAGAATCATCCGCTGTTTGAAATCGTGGCGCTGACCGCCTCCGACCGGAGCGAGGGCAAGCGCTACGCCGAAGCGGCGCGCTGGGTGACCGACGGCGATATGCCGGCGGAACTGCGCGATCTGGTACTCCTCGCCACCGATGCCGAGGCCGTGACACGGTCCGCGCCCGAGACGCGCTTCGTCTTCAGCGCGCTGCCCAATGAGAGCGCCGAAACCGCCGAGCCCGCTTTTGCCCGGGCCGGGATGGTGGTCTTTTCAAACGCCTCGGTCTACCGGATGGCGCCGGACGTTCCCCTCGTCATCCCGGAAGTGAACGCGGGCCACCTGGCGCTGCTGCGCCATCAGCGCGCGGCGCGCGGCTGGACGGGCGGGATCATCTGCAACACCAATTGCACCGTATCAGGGCCGGCAATGTCGCTGCGCCCGCTCCACGACCGGTTCGGCGTGCGTCGGGTTTTCTGCGTGTCGATGCAGGCCATCAGCGGGGCGGGATATCCAGGTGTGCCGTCGCTTGACATCACCGACAACGTGCTGCCCTTCATCAAGGGCGAGGAAGAGAAGGTTGGGGCCGAGACACGCAAGCTGCTCGGCACACTGCGCGATGACGGGATCGACGACGCGGCTGTGGCCGTGAGCGCCCATTGCAATCGCGTGCACGTCATCGACGGGCACATGGTCACAATGAGCGTGGAGCTCGAGACAGCGGCGACGCCCGAGGAGGCGGCAGAAGCCATGCGCGCCTACACCTGCGCCGAAGTGGCGGGATTGCCCAGCGCGCCCGAGCATCCGCTGATCGTTCACGATGCGCCCGACCGGCCCCAGCCGCGGCGCGACCGGATGAGCGGCGGCGGAATGAGCGCCGTGATCGGGCGGGTGCGGCGCGAGCACCTGTTTGGCGATCGCGGGGTGAAATACATGACTCTGGCGCATAACACCATCCGGGGCGCGGCGGGCGGGAGCCTGCTCAACGCCGAGACGCTCCTGCGCATGATGAAGTAGGCCGAGCGTGACGGGCGAAACGGAGACACACAGTGAAGAACATCGTCGTGATTGGCATCGGTTACGTGGGATTGCCCATGGCCGCCTGCTTTGCCGACTTCGGCAACCTGGTCACCTGCGTGGATATTAATGCCGCCCGGGTTGAAGGCCTGAAAGCCGGGGTTATGCCTATTTTCGAGCCAGGGCTGGAGGAAATCACCCGCCGCAACGCAAACGCGGGCCGGCTGCGCTTTACGACGTCGTATTCAGACGCGCTGAACAACCCCGACGCGCCGGCCGACCTCGTGTTCATCTGCGTTGGCACGCCTTCGGGGGTGGACGGGGAAGCGGATCTGCGGTATGTGCGCGCCGCGGCCGAATCCATCGCCGAGATCGTCGATCACCCCGTGGTCATCATCAACAAAAGCACTGTTCCGGTTGGCACGGGCGACTGGGTGGCCGATATCGTGCGCGGCAAGCAGCCCAAACCGATCCCGTTCGCGGTCGTCAGCAACCCCGAGTTTCTGCGCGAGGGTCAGGCGGTCAACGATTTCATCAATCCGGATCGGGTCGTGCTGGGCTCACTGGAACCGGACGCCGCGCAACAAGTGGCCCAGTTGTATCTGCCGCTGCGCGCGCCGATCATGGTCACCGATTTGCGCACCGCCGAGATGATCAAATACGCCAGCAACGCGTTTCTGGCGACCAAGATTTCGTTCATCAACGAGATCGCCAACATCTGCGAGGCGCTGGGCGCGGATGTGAAGGAAGTGGCGGCCGGGATGGGTTACGACAAGCGGATCGGCCGGGCCTTTCTGGATGCGGGGCTCGGGTACGGGGGAAGCTGTTTTCCGAAAGACGTGAAAGCCCTGGCCCACATGGCCAACGTTCAGGGAAAGCATCCACAATTGCTTGAGAGCGTGATGCAGATCAACGCCGATCAGCGCCGGAACATTGTGCGCAAGGTCCGCGACCTGATCGGGACGGTGGGCGGCGCGGAGCCGCTGGCCGGGCGGACGGTCGGCATCCTCGGTCTGACGTTCAAGGCCAACACCGACGACACCCGCGAGTCCCAGCCAATCGAGATCGCCCAATTGCTGGAGGCCGAGGGCGCGCGGGTCAAGGCCTATGACCCGGTGGCCATGGAGCTTGCCAGCCGCGTGCTCAAGGACGTCAAGATGTGCGAAGACGCCTATGAGGCCGCGGCGGGCTGCGACGCGCTGGTGCTGGCGACCGAATGGAACGAGTTCAAGAATCTGGATTTCCGCAAGCTCAAGAACAGTATGAACACGCCCGTGCTCGTCGACGGGCGGAACATGTACGATCCTGACATCATGCGCCGGCATGGCTTCATCTATCGCGGCGTTGGGCGCGGCTACGCCGACGCCTGATCCCGGACACCCCGTATGCCCAAAACCTCAACCCGACCCGCCGCCCTGAAACGGGTCAGCCACGACCGCGCACGGGGCTTCACCCGGGCCACACTGACCAATGGCCTGACGATTCTGGCCAAAGAGATGCATGCCTCGCCGGTCACTGCGTTTTGCGTGTGGTACCGGGTCGGCTCGCGCAATGAGCACCTCGGTATTACCGGAGCCTCGCACTGGGTCGAGCACATGATGTTCAAGGGAACGCCGCGATTTGGCGAGGCCGAGATGGACCGGATGGTCAGCCGGGAGGGCGGGTTCCGAAACGCGTTCACCTGGATCGACTGCACCGCCTACTACGAGACAATGCCGTCGGACAAAATCGACCTGGCCATCGATCTGGAAGCCGACCGGATGACGGGCTCGCTGTTCAAGCCGCGCGACGTCGCCAGCGAGCGCACGGTCATCATCAACGAGCGCCAGGGGAGCGAGAATAGCCCCGGGTTCCGGCTGGGCGAGGAGGTCCAGGCGGCGGCATTCCGGGTGCATCCCTACGGCCACGAGGTGATCGGGCACATGGCCGACTTGCGCGGGATGACGCGCGACGATCTGTATCAACACTACCAGCGGCACTACGCGCCCAATAACGCGATCGTGTCGGTGGCTGGCGACTTTGATACGCCGGACATGCTGGCCCGGATTGCGCGGAAGTTCGGAGGGATCAAGGCGGCCCCGGCCCTCCGGCGCGCCACGGCCGAGGAACCTGAGCAGAAGGGCGAACGGCGGGTGATGGTGCATGGCGAAGGCAAGACCGATTACATGACCCTGGCCTTCCATGCCCCGGGCGCCGCGCATCCGGATGCGATGGCCCTGGTCGTCGCTGACGCGGTATTGAGCGGCGCGGGCGGGTTGACCTTCTTTGGCGGCGGAACCAGCAACCGCAGCAGCCGCCTGAGCAAAGCCCTGGTCGACACCGGAATCGCCGCCGACGCGGGTTGCAGCATCGTCCCGACCATTGATCCCTTCCTGTTCTCCTTCTTCGCCACCCCCCAGGTGGGCGTGCCGGCCGCCGACGTCGAAGCGGCGTTGTGGCGCGAAATCGAGCGGATCCAGACCGAGCCCATCTCGGCCGCAGAGCTGGAGAAGGCCATCAAACAGACCCGCGCCCAGGTGGCGTTCAATACCGAGACGTGCGCCAATCAGGCCTTCTGGCTCGGGTTCAGCCAGATCGTGGCCGACACCGACTGGTTCACCGGGTATCTGGACCGCCTGACCCAGGTCACGCCGGCGGATGTTCAACGCGTCGCCCATCTCTATCTGAAGCGGGCCAATGTGACCACCGGCGTGTATGTCGCCGACGAGAAATAACCGGTGTCGAAACTCATGAAGCATCGCCCCGCCCAGGCCAGTGTGCCCCACACCGGAAACATCGCCCAGTTCACCCTGGCGAACGGAATCACCCTGCTGGTCTACGAAAATTTCGCGAGTCCTGCCGTCGTCGTGAGCGGTTACTTTACGGCCGGGATGCGCGACGAGGCGCCCCTCGGCACCGGCCTGGCCGGTTTCGCAACCGACTGCCTGATGCGCGGGACGGCCCGCCACAGCTACGCCCAGATCTTCGAAATGACCGAGTCGATCGGGGCGAGCCTGAGCGTATCATCGGGCACGCATACCAGCGGGGTATACGCCAAGAGCCTGTCTGAGGACCTCCCTCTCATGCTCGATCTGCTGAGCGACGTGATCCGCAACCCCGCGTTCCCAATCGAAGAGCTGGAGCGCGAGCGAGCCGAGTGGATCAGCGCCTTGCGCGAGCGCGACAACAGCACCCGGGCCCAGTCCGGTCTCGCGTTCTACGATCTGTGCTACCCGGAGGGCCACCCGTATCACTACTCGGGATCGGGCACGCTCGAGAGCGCGAAGACGGTCACCCGCGAACAGGTGATGGGCTATCGCGGCGCGTTTTTTGCCCCCGGGGAGATGACATTGTGCGTGGTGGGCGCGGTGAAAGCCGAAGAGGCCCGGGCCCGGGTCGAGGCGGCCTTTGGAGACTGGGCGGCGACACGGCCCGCGCGAGCGCCGATGGTGGAGGCGCCGAAGATCCTGGGCGTTCAGCGCCGGCACGTGCCGCTGCGTAACAAGAGCCAGACCACCCTCCAATGGGGATTTCCGGCTCTCCCGCGCAGCCACCCGGACTGGATTCCGGCGGTCATGATGAACAGCATCCTCGGCCAGTTCGGGATGTACGGGCGGATGGGCGAGAGCGTGCGCAAGGAGGAGGGCCTGGTGTATTACATCGGGACGAGCTTCAGCGGCGGGATTGGGCCGGGGGCGTGGCAGTGCTATGCCGGCACGCAACCGGCGACGGTGGACCGGGTGCTGGAAATCTCGCGCAACGAGGTCCGGCGCATCCAGGACAAACGGGTGACGGCGCGCGAGCTCGATGACAACAAACGCTATTTTGTCGGGTCGCTGCCGCTCCAGATGGAGACGAACGAGGGCATTTCAGGACGGATACTCGACATGCGGCGCTACAACCTCGGCTTTGACTACCTGCTGAACTATGCGGAGCGGATCAATACGATCACGGCCGCGCAGGTCCAGGCGGCCGCGCAGCGCTGGCTGGACGCCGAAAACTTCGTCCTGACGTCATCCGGCTGATCGCGACGATATGCTGAGCACCGGAGTGGACATCCTGCACGTGCCGCGGGTTCTCGATGCGCTGACCCGCCATGGAGACCGTTTTCTGGCGCGGGTGTACACCCAGTCCGAGCGCGACTACTGCCGGGGCCGCGCCCCCGAGTTAGCGGCACGGTTTGCGGCCAAGGAAGCCGTTGCCAAGGCGCTGGGCGTGGGGATGCGGGTACTGTCGCGGCAGGGGATCGGCTGGCACGAAGTCGAGGTGGAGCGGGACGGGCTGGGCAAGCCGCACATCCGGCTGAGCGGCTCGGCGGCCGAGCGCGCGGCGCGGCTGGGGCTGACCCAATGGTCAGTCTCGCTCGCCCACGAGCGCGAATACGCCATCGCGTTTGTGGTGGCCTCGGCGTAGAGCGGTTGTTACGCCTTCCGACGCGCTTTTGAACACGCAAACCGACGGGAAATCGGCTTGACATCAGCCCGCGCGGCCGCGCCCTACTCGATCTTCGCCGTCAGGTATTTGTCAAACGGGCGGAGAGCGCATCCATCGCGGCCTTGAGCGCGGCCTCGTGGAAACTGGTGGTCAGCTCGCCGCGGGTGCGCTCGAGCACGCCGCGGACCATGTCGGTGTTCCGCCGCAGGCCGCCGGTGATGGCGTCAGGGAAATCCATCCCGACCAGCACGTCGTAGATGTCGTCCATCGCGCCAAGCAGGCGCTCGCACTCGGCGCTGTGGCCGGCCCGCAGCTTGTCGAGGGTGCGCCGGCGCAATTCGCCGGCCGCTTCGGCCAGGCCATTGAGATAGGCGGCGTATTCGACCCCGATGTCCTCGGGCTGCGGAAAGGGCTCTCCAAGCCCAACGGCAATGGTGATATGGGCCTCGGCCAATTCCTTGAAGGCGTCCTGGGTGTAGCCAGTGAAATACAGGTCGGGATAAGGCTGGACGTGGCGGATTAACTCGACGCCGGCGCGGCGGGCCTCATCGACGAGGCGCTGGGCCTCCGCCCAGTCATCGCGGTGCGAGGCGCGGATGGCCAGCGAACAGAAGCGGATCAGTTCGCGCGAGATGTTGACGGCCGCATCGCGGGCGGCATTCTTGCGTTTGAAGTTCTCGCGGATGCGATCGGAGATGGCAATCAGGATATTGGTTTCGGTCATGCTGGTCGGGGCGCCTCCGCGGTCGATTGTAGGCCCGGGCCACCGGTCTCAGCGTCAAAGAAGTCTGAAGGGCCTGGACGGCCCTTCGGGTGTTGACGATGGTGCCGCCCGAACGGTTCGCGCGGCTTGCGGCGCGCTATGGGGTTACAAAGTCTCCCGCGCCCAACGCCGCCGGGTGGCGGCGGCACTGGGTATCATGCGGCTCCATGTCATCCCTACCGAAACCGACGCCCCAGAAAGACTGGCTCTGGCGGCCCGCCCTGATCGTCTTTGTCAGCAACGTCTGCATCATGGTGATCGAGCTGGTGGCCGGCCGGATGGTGGCGCCGATCATCGGCGTGTCGCTCTACACCTGGACGAGCATCATCGGCGTCATCCTGGCCGGGATCAGCCTGGGCAACTTCATCGGCGGCAAGGTCGCCGACCGTTGGGCGTCCCGCCGGACGCTGGGCGTGATCTTTCTGTTGGCCGGGCTGGGCGCGTTGAGTGTGCTGCTCACGGTCGAGGCCTTTGGCCGGACCGGGTTGCCGGCCCTGGCCTGGATGCCGCTGATCGGGCGAATGGTGGTTTTTATCACCGCCATCTACTTCGTGCCCAGCATGACCCTCGGCCTGATCTCGCCGGTCGTCATCAAGCTCACCCTGTCGGATCTCAAATCGACCGGCAACGTTATTGGCCGGATCTACGCGGCGTCGGCCCTGGGCAGCATCGTGGGCACCTTCGCCACGGGGTATTTCCTGATCTCGTGGATCGGCACCCGGGCGATCAGTCTGGGCGTCGGCGCGCTGCTGATCGGCATGGGCCTGTTGCTGGGGCAGTGGTTCCGCGGCCGGGCCGCATCGGTGGCCGCCGCCGCGGTTTCTGCGGTCATCGTCGGGTTGGCCTTCACCCAGGCCGACGGACTGACCCGCTTTATGGCCAGTAATTGCAAATACGAGTCCAACTATTTCTGCATCAAAGTCCGGGATGAGACCCAGAACGGCAAGCTCTATAAAGTGCTCTCGCTCGACGCGCTGGTGCACAGCTATAACGCGCTGGATGATCCTCGCGAGCTCCGCTACCCGTACGAGCAGGTTGGGGCCGAGGTGGCCGAGTTTTTGCAGAAGCGCGACGGCCGGATTGACCTGCTCCTGATTGGCGGGGGCGGCTATACCCTGCCGCGCTATCTCGAGGCGGTTTATCCCGCCGCGACCATCGACGTGGCCGAGATCGACCCGGCCGTGACCGCGGTCGCCTATGCCGAGCTGGGTGTCACCGCCAACCCCAAGACCCGCTCCTACAACGAAGACGCCCGCCAGTTTCTCGTGACCCTGGATCCGGACCGCCGTTACAACTACATTCACGGGGACGCCTTCAACGACTTCTCGGTCCCCTATCACCTGACCACCCGCGAGTTCAACGACCTGGTCAAGCGCCATCTCACACCGAATGGCATTTATCTGGCCAACGTCATTGACGGGCGGGATATCCCCTTCGCCCGGGCCTTAATGCGGACCTTGCGCGCGTCGTTTGCCCATGTCTATTTCGCGCCGACCAACAAGGCGTATGTGGACATCCTGGCCAACACGATGCTGATTCTGGCCACCGACCGGCCCCTCGACACGACCGCCCTGAACGCGATGACGGGCCACGACGACCGGAGCCAGTTTGGCGAATGGCTGATCGCCGACAGAGAATTGAGCGAGTGGCTGGCCGAGGGCGAACAGTTTCTGCTAACCGACGACTATGTGCCGACCGACAACCTGCTGACCGGCGTGTTCGAGGTGAAGCTCGCCGTTCGTTAGGCAGTTTTCGCGCCGGCCCCGGTCCGGATCCGCAGATCGTCCATCCGGTCCTCGATCGCATCGAGCCGCTGGAGGACGAGAGAAATTTCGCTCTCGGCTTTGAGATTGACCTGGTAGTCCATCTCGCTGCGCAGTCGGTCGCGGGCGTCCTGCCGATTTTGGCTCATCATGATGACGGGGGCCTGGATCGAAGCGAGCATCGACAGGAACAGGTTGAGCAGGATGAAAGGATACGGATCCCATGAGCGCTCACTCAGGAGGGTGCTCAGGGTGGCATATGAGACGAGAACCAAAAAAAAACTGATGATGAAGCGCCACGAGCCGCCAAAACGGGCGACGCCATCAGCCACTCGCTCGCCAAGGGTCGCGCGCTCATCCATCACTTCATTGGGATTCCGGACGACCCGGACGCGGAGGAGCTCCTGAGATGCGCGCAGGTGCTTCTCGATCATCGTCATCATGTCTAGGCCGGCCAGCGGCTTCTTCTGCAGCAGCGCGGCGATATCGGTGCGGTCGATCTCGATCGCCTGGGTGTCTTCGAGCGCCACCGCCGTCGTCATGTGTGGCGACTCCGCCAGCATCGACGACATCCCAACCAGATCGCCCTTGATGGCCTGATCGACCTCAAATTCCTGCCCCGCGTCATTGCGCATGGTCACCCGAATCCGGCCGGACTGAGCGATATAGGCTCGTCCGCCGGCGTCGCCAGCGCGGAAGAGCACTTGATTCTTGAGAAAGCTACGGGCTTCGACCATCTGAGCGAGCACGGCGCGCTCATCATTATCCAGAAGCTCGAATAGCGGGATGTCATCAAAGACAGAGGGATCTGCAGGCATGTGGTTTTTCTTATCCTTTAAGTTAGGTCGTATTCGTAGTAGGGGCGTGGACGATGTGGATGCCGCCGGGAAGACCCATGCTTGGGGGTTTGATCCCAGCGGAGGTGCGCATGTGCCGGTTATAGACGATATTTTGCCGGAAGGGGTGTTTATCCCATGTGGGGGATTATTTATCGCAGATTCGTCGCTGGATATCCCAAACGGCAGGGGTGGTTGGGATATTCGGCGCCGACCGAGGCCGGCCACACCCGGTGCGCAAGTCGGGCCGGGGAAAAGTGGATAATCCCCAAGGGGGCCAGATGTTGTGTGTCGGCGGCGCTGCCACCGACGCCATACACAACTGTTTTCCACAAGCGCGCCGGTATTCCACAGGCGCGCTTGCGCGCGGATTGAATGCTTATGGATAGCGTTGACTCTCTTTGCAGCCAATACGGCGTCGACCTGGCGCATGCCCGCCAGGTGGCCGGGTTCACCCGCCAACTTCTCGAAGCCGCGCGGCCCATTGCGCGGGTTTCCACGCGGCTGCTCGCGCTGGCCGAGACCGCCGCGCTGCTCCACAACATCGGGATGACTATCGACGCGGCCCGTCATCACACCGTTGGCCGCGATATCGTGGCCGCGGCCGATCTTGACGGCTGTGACGCGGCGGAGCGGGCGATGATCGCCTGCGCGGTGCGTTTCCATCGCAAAGCCGTCGACGCCGACGCCGAATCGCTGACCCAGGCGCTCAGCGACGACCAGCGGCGCGAGGTGATGCTGATGACAGCCGCTTTGCGGGTCGCCGACGGGTTGGACTACGAAGGCACGCAGACCACCCGGCTCGCGGAGATCGAGATTGGGCCGGAGGCTTCGTTGCTGCGGATCCGCGGCCCGTTCAGTCATGAGGATGGCGCGCGTGCGCTGGCCAAAGCCGATGTTTGGAACAGTCTGCTGCCCCCGCTGCGGGTCGAGGCCCGGATGACCCGCCCGGGCGCGGGGGGCGATATGCCGCTCGAAGTCGCCGCCCGGCGGATTCTGCGCTATCTGGCCGACCGGGGCGGTCTTGGTGAGTTGGCCGCGGGCGGGGTCCCGGAACGGGTGAAGCGATTGAGGGTGGCGCTGCGTCGCTTGCGGGCGGGGGTTCGGGCGTTTGGCCCGTATGCGCGGCTGAAGGGTCTGCGCGGGGTGGCGCCACGCTTGCGCGCGCTGGCCCGGGCGGGCGGGCCGGCCCGCGAGACGGAGATGATGATTGAGACCCTCGACGCCTTCCTGTCCGAAGCCGGGGAGGAGACCCGCGCGGCGCTGGGTCCGCTGCGCCAGGTGTGGGAGCGGACCCGCCAGGAGTCCCGCCGGGTGTATGCCGACGTCTTTGCTCGCTCAGATGCGCCGGTTTGGATGAAGCGCCTGGCCGGGCTGCGCCTGGCGACAAAGGACCGTCGGTTGGAGGATGCGCCCGGGGGGACCCGCCTGATGCGCCACTTTGCGCCGGAGCTGCTGGAGCGAAATCTGGCCCGCGTGCGGGCCTGCGACACGTTGACGGCTGATTCGCCGCCCGCGGAATGGCATCGCTACCGCCTGGCGGTGCGCCGGCTGCGAGACGTGGCGGATCTCTTGCGCGATGCGCTTCCGGCCGCCCAAATCGACCCGCTTCTGGCGCGCTGCGCGAAGACCCAGGACGCGCTGGGGGAGATGCGCGACGCGCATATCACCGCTCAGGCGGCGCTGCTCTTTGTGTCGGCGATCCCGTTGGATGGCGGGCCGGGCGAAGCCGAGCGGACGGCCCATGCCGCGCTGGATTTCGCCGCTCACCTGCAAGCCCGGGCGGCGGCCCTTCAACCGGCGTCAATCGAGCGTTGGCCGTGAATCAGGAGGACGTCGCGACGCTCTCGGGCTTGATCCGATAGGTCACCCGCACCTCGCTGGCCTTGCTCGGACGAAAGGCCGGGTTGCCGGTGTATTTGAGCGCCAGCGCGCTGATGACGGCGTTGGCGCCTTGCTCGGTGATCTCGACGACGCGCCCGCGGATGCTGAGATAGCGGTTGGCGTCGGCGGTGTCGGTAATGCAGAGAGCGACCCGGCCATCGCGGCGGAGATTCTTGTCCTTGACCCGGCCGCGGGCGCTATTGATGATCAGGTCATCGCCATCGCGCATGATCCAGACTGGCGTGACTTGCGGGCCGCCATCGGGCATGACGGTGGCGACAAACGCGGCGTACGGCTTTTCGAGCAGATCGGCGAAAGATTCGGGGATAACAGACGTGGGCATATGAGGAGAAGTCTACCTTGCGCGCCGACACCCTCACGCCCGCACTTCCCCGCGCATGAACTGAATGATCCGCTCGGCGGCGGGGTGGCGGACCTTTTCGGTCAGGGCGATCACCGCATCACGATCGTAGTCGACCCGGCGGGGCTCGAGGCGATGGCCGGCCGGGTCGGCGTGGAGAATGGCATATTTGGCGCGCAGATCCTCGACCGGCGAATTGCTCACACTGCCCAGGTTGAAGACCCGGATGCCATCGAGGGTTCGGTCCATCGGGATATGGGTATGCCCGGCGATGACGAGATCGGCCGCGCAGCCCGCCAGCGCCGACCGCAGTTCGGCATCGCTCAGCCGGGGGGAGAGTCCTTTGCCATCGTCAGTGCCGGGCGCGGCGTGGACGCCGAGGACGCGCGTGCCGTCGGGGAGCGCCAGCCGGAGGTCGAGGGGCAGCGCGCGCATCCAGCCCAACTCGCCGGCGGCGGTCACCGCGCCCATCGTCCAGGCCATCGAGCGGGCGATCACGAGGTAGGCCTCGAGCTCCTCCGGGTGGGCGCGGGCCTGTTCAAGCCAGCCCTCCACCAGCCCCTGGGTGGTTGCATAGCGGTCCGTGTTACCCCGGATGCACTGGGCGTTGGGCAGCGCCCGGATCTGCTCGATCGCGCCGACCGGGTCGGGGCCGATCGCCGCGTAGTCACCGAGCAGCCAGTAGCCGTCCACGCCGCCAGCCTTCTCGATATCGGCCAGCACCGCGTCGAGGGCGATCGAATTGCCGTGAATGTCAGAGAGGATGGCGAGTTTCATAGGGTTGTGGTTCCTTCATCCATGACGCATGACACGCTACGCCACCGCCGCTTCAATCGCGGCCATAACGTCGGGGGTCAGCTTGGCCACGACATCGAGCGCCTTCAGGTTCTCGTGGACCTGTTCGATCCGGCTGGCGCCGGTGATGACGCTGCTGACATTCGGATTCTTCAGACACCAGGCGAGGGACATCTGGGCCAGGGTCACGCCCAGATCGCCGGCGATGGGGGCGAGCTTCCTGACCTTGGCCAGGCGGGCCGGATCCGTGACGTTCTTCTCCAGCCACTTGTAATCAGGCAGGGTCGCCCGCGAGTCGGCGGGAATCCCGTCGTTGTATTTGCCGCTGAGGAGACCTGAGGCGAGCGGGCTCCAGATCGTCGTGCCCAAGCCGATATCGCGATACAACGTGGCGTATTCCTTCTCGACCCGCTCGCGCCAGAGCAGGTTGTATTGGGGCTGCTCCATCTGCGGCTTGCGCAGATGATAGCGCTCGGCGATCTGCCAGGCCTGCTGAATTTGCTCGGCGCTCCACTCGGATGTGCCCCAGTAGAGGGCCTTTCCCTGCGCGACCATATCGTGCATCGCCCAGACCGTTTCCTCGACCGGCGTCTCGGGATCCGGCCGGTGGCAAAAGACCAGATCGACATAGTCGAGCTGGAGGCGCTTGAGCGCGGCATCAATCGCCTGCGACAGATACTTGCGGTTGAGGGTGTTCTTCTCGTTCGGACCCGCGTTCAGGCCCCAGAAGAACTTGGTCGAGATGACGTAGCTCGCCCGCCGCCAGCCGGCGCGCTTGAGCACGTTGCCCATGATGATCTCGGACTGGCCCTGGGCGTAGGCCTCGGCGTTGTCAAAGAAGTTGACCCCCGCGTCATAGGCGGCTTTCATGCATTCGAAGGCCGTCTCCTCGGCGAGTTGATTCTTGAATGTCACCCACGATCCCAGCGAGAGTTCGCTGACCTTCAATCCGGCGCTTCCCAATCTTCGGTAATTCATGGCTTAAGTGTAGCGCCGAAGGGGACCGGCGCTCAAGACTGCCACCATAATCCGCCCCATGCTTGCGATCCTGTCCGACGACATCCCGTTTCCGCCGCTATGGCGGGCGCTGCGCCGGCCGAACGGGCTGCTGGCGCTGGGCGGGTCACCCACGCCGGCCCGGCTGCTGGATGCGTATCGGCGGGGGATCTTCCCCTGGTCTGGCCAGGGCGAGCCACTGCTGTGGTGGTCGCCCGACCCGCGGATGGTCCTCTTCACCGGCGAGTTTCACGCCAGCCGCTCGCTGATGCGAACAGTCCGGTCCGGCCGCTTCGAGATCCGGATCGACACGGCGTTCAGCACGGTGATGCTGGCCTGCGCCGAGCCGCGCCCGGACCAGGACGGGACCTGGATCACCCCCGAAATTGTGGATGGCTACTGCGGTTTGCACGCGCAAGGCTATGCCCACTCGGTCGAGAGCTGGCAAGACGGCGAACTCGTGGGAGGGCTGTACGGGGTGTTGATTGGGCGGGCATTTTTCGGCGAGTCGATGTTTGCCCGGGCCACCGATGCGTCAAAGGTGGCGCTCGTCCGCTTGATTGAGAGGCTGGTCGCCGCCGGTGTGCCGATGATCGATTGCCAGCAGGAGACCGCCCACCTGGCGTCGTTTGGGGCGCGTCCGATCCCGCGGGCCGAATTCGCTCGCCGGCTGGCGGCGCTGGTGGAGGCGCCGCAGGCGGAGCTGCGCTGACCGTGGGCGGATTACCGCCCGACCGCCGTCTAGAATCCAGCTCGTGACCTCCCTCCTCGTCCCTCATGACGGCATGCGGATCACCCGCGACGCGACGCTTGCGCCGGGGGTGTATTACCTTCCCCAGGGGATCGAAATCGCAGCCGATAACGTCACCCTCGACGGCAATGGCGCGCTGCTGGTTGGGGCGGACTTCAACGGGCGCGGGGTCACCTGCAAGCAGCGCACGGGCGTGACGATCCGCAACTTGCAGGTCGAGCGCTACGTGCACGGGCTGTTCGTCCAGGCTTGCGCGAACGTCCGGCTGACCGCCAACAGAATCACCCGAACCCGCGAGATCGCCGACACGAGCACCTTCCTGGATGTCTGGCGCGACAGCGACGACGCGTATGGGGCGGGGATTTATCTGAACGGCGTCATCGACAGCGTGGTTGAGTACAACGACCTGCAGCATCAGCAGAACGGGATGCTGGCCTATGGCTGCAACAACCTTGACCTGAATGGCAACAACGCCTCCTTCAACAGCGGGTTTGGGCTGGGCATGTTCTCCTCGTCCGACAATCGCGTCACGAACAACACCGCTGATTTCTGCTGCCGGGTGTATCAAGTCACGAAGGACAACCCGCTCACCGAGCGCTATCACAACGGGGCCGACGCGGCCGGGCTGGTGATGATGGGCGGGTGCTGCCGCAACACGGTCGCCCGCAATCGATTGCGCGGCGGCGGCGACGGGGTCTTTCTGGGCGGGTTTAACAAGGACCTGATCAAGATGCCCTGCGACGACAACCTGTTCGAAGACAACGACGGGAGTTGGAGCCCGAATATTGCCTTCGAGGCGACCTTCTCGGCCCGCAACGTCTTCCGGAACAACAGGGCCGACAACTGCAACTATGGGTTCTGGCTGGGTTACTCGTCTGGAACAACGGTCGAAGGAAACTCCATCAAGGGCAACCGCATCGCCGGAGTCGCGATCGAGCACGGCCACCACAACACGATCAGGGGCAATACATTCGAGCGGAACCGGGATGGCGCGCAGTTCTGGGTAAATGCGCGACCGGACTTTCTCGACGACTACCCCGAGTGCGTAGAGACCGGCGATACCGAGGTGAGCGGCAACACCTTCACTCGGAATGATGCCGCGATCCGGATTTGGACGGCCCGCGACGAAGCGGATGCGACGCCCCCAGCGCCGCGCTGTCATCACTTCACGGTCGCGCGCAACGCGCTCAGCGACAACCGCATTGCCGCGCTGCTCGAGCGGGTGCGCGAGTCCACCCTCTACGACAACCGCATCACCGGCAACGTCGAAGCCGGCATCAAGCTGGTCGGCTGCGCGGGCGTGAACACCGACGGGAACCGCTGGGCGTAGCGGAATGCAGAATGCAGAACTTGGCCCTTTTTCTGAATTCTGCATTCACAATTCGCGCCTAGAACACCTTCCGCATCGTGATCGCGTAGTCGTGATAGCCCACCGCCCGGTAGAAGGCCTGGGCGGTTTCGTTCTTCAGCCCGGTGAAGAGAATCACTCCCGGCGCCCCGAGGCCGCGAGCCAGGCGCTCGGCCTCGGCGAGTAGCGCGCCGGCAATTCCGCGCCGGCGATACGCCTCCTCGACAAACAACTCGGTGAGCTCGGCATAGGGCGTCGCGGTGGTGATCATCGGCACGAATTGCAGGCAGGCGAAACCCGCCACCCGGCCATCGATCCAGGCCAGCAGCGCCCGCTCGGTCGCCGCCGCGGCGCGCAAGCGGCCCGCCTGTCGCTCGGGAGACAGGGTTGCGTCATAGAACAGCCTGTTGAGCCGGGCCAGCTCGGCAGCGTCGCGTTCGGTCGCGGGGCGGATATCGACATTGGGCATGTCATTCCCCCACAGCCGCGATCGGCTTGAGCCGGCTCAGGATCGCGATTCCGGCGATGCCGGCCGTCAGCGAGGCGAGCAGGATCGTGATTTTGGCGGACTGAGTGATCACGGGATCGTCGAAGGCCAGGAGGGTGATGAAGAACGACATGGTGAACCCGATCCCGGCCAGCATCCCGCCGCCTAGAAGGTGCCGCCAAGTTAGGTCGCCCGGCATTCGCGATATGCGGGCCTTGATCGCCGCCAGGCTGAACAGGATGATGCCGATCGGCTTGCCGAGGACGAGCCCGGCGAAGATGCCCAGGCTGTTGGGCGACAGCAAGCCGCGAACCCAATCTCCGGATAGACCGATCCCGGTATTGGCCAGGGTGAACAGGGGCATGATCAAGAAGGCGACTGGCCGCTGCAGGAAACGCTCCAGGCGATACGAGGGCGACGCCTCCCCGCCGCCCGCGAATGGAATCGCGAACGCCAGCAGCACCCCGGCCAGGGTGGGATGGACGCCCGACTTGCCCATCAAATACCACAGCGCAACGCCGGGGACCAGGTAGAAGACAAGTCGCCGCGCGCCCAGCCGGTTCATCAGCAGCAACCCGCCAAACACCGCCACGGCCGCGACGAAATAGCTGATTGAGAAATTTTTAGAATAGAACGCGCCGATCACCACGATCGCGCCCAGGTCGTCGATGATTGCCAGGGCAGTGAGGAAGATCTTGAGCGAGACGGGCACCCGCGCGCCCAGGAGCGAAAGCGCGCCCAGGGCGAAGGCGATGTCGGTCGCCATCGGAATGGCGGCCCCGGCCTGGGTGGGTGTGCCGCGGTTGAACGCGAAGTGGAACAGGACCGGGGTGACCATCCCGCCGACCGCGGCAATGACGGGCAGGCTGGCGTTGCGCAGGTTGGATAGCTCGCCGATATACAACTCGCGCTCGATCTCGAGCCCGATCAACAGGAAGAACACGGTCATCAGCCCGTCGTTGATCCAGTGCTCGAGGGTGTAGTCGATCTGGATGATGCCGGCGATGTCGATCGCCGCCCGGGCGTGCCACAGGTCTTGATAACCCTTGCCGAGGATGGAGTTAGCGAGCGCCAGCGACACGAGCGCGCAGGCGATCAGGAGGATGCCGGAAGCGCGCTCGCTCTCGAAGAAGCTGAGGAAGAGCTGGGTGAGTTTTCGAGGCATGGCTGTCCTGACCGCGGACGGCGGCCCGCCGTCAGAAGTCCTCGATCCTACTCCACCAACAGCCGGCGGACGACCTTGCCCACGAAATTCTTGGGCAGCTCCTTGCGGAACTCAATCTGCCAGGGGACCGCGTATTCCTCGAGCCGGCGGGTGCATAACGCGATCAACTCTTCCTCACTGGCGGCCTGGCCCTCGCGCAGCACCACGTAGGCTTTGACCCGCTGGAAGGGCCAGCGGGCTGGCTGGACGCCGACCACGGCCACCTCGCGAACCTTGGGGTGCTCATACAGCACCTCCTCGACGTCGCGGGGGAAGACCTGGTATTCGCCGGCCAGGATCATCTCGCGCTTGCGGGCGACCACTTCGAAATACCCATCGGCGTCCATCCGGGCCACATCGCCGGTCAACAACCAGCCGTCGCGGGTGATGAACTCGCGCGGGTTGGGATCGTTCCAGTAGCCCTGCATCACCTGCGGGCCGCGCACGGCCAGCTCGCCGATCTGCCCGGGCGGCAGATCGCGCCCGCCGGCCAGGTCGACGATCTTGGCCTCGGTGCCCGGGACCGGGATGCCGATCGAGCCGACCTTGCGCCGGCCATAGAGCGGGTTGGCGTGGGTGACGGTCGTGGCCTCAGTCAGCCCGTAGCCCTCGACCAGCCGGCCGCGGGTGAGCTTCTCGAATGCCTCCTGGACCTCGACTGGGAGCGGGGCCGCGCCCGAGATGCAGGCCCGGATGCTGCGAATGCCATAGCGGCGCGCGCCCGGCACATTGTTGATGGCCACGAACATGGTCGGCACGCCCGGGAAGATGGTGGGCTTGTGGCGTTTGATCGCGGCCAGCACGTCGCGGGTGACAAAGCCGGGCATGATCACCATCGTCGCCCCCATCGCGATCGGCACATTCATCGCGCCGGTCATCCCGTAGACGTGCGAAAACGGCAGCACGCACAGGAAGATCTCGCGGCCTTCCTTCAAGCCGGGGATCCAATGCCGGGTCTGGAGCGTATTGGCGATCAGGTTGCGATGCGAGAGCATCACTCCCTTGGGATCGGCCGTTGTGCCGCTGGTGTACTGGATCAGGGCCAGATCCTCGGGCGCCAGGGCCACGCCGGGCTCGGTCGCCGGCTGTTTGCCGAGCGCCTCGCGATAGCGCAAAGCCCCCTCAACGGCGGGCGGGCGGGCGAAGGGGCGGGCCCAGACTGGCAGGTAGTCGCCGATGTTGGCCACGATGACGCGCTCGATCTGGGTCGCGGCCTGGGCCTGGCGGGCGGCTGCGGCATTGCGGTCGAGGGTGACCAGCACCCGGGCCCCGCTGTCGCGAGCCTGACGGATGAGCTCGGCCGGCTCCGACAGAGGCGTGGTCGACACGGCCACCGCCCCGGCCCGGAGCGTGCCGTAATAGGCGACGACGGCCTGGGGCAGGTTGGGCAGGAGCAGCAGTACCCGGTCGCCCTTCTTTACCCCCAGCGAGATCAGCAGATTGGCGAAGCGCGAGGCGTCGCGGTCGAGGGCGCGATAACTGATCCGGTTGGTCAGCGGTCCGCGCCCGAAGACCATCGCCGGGTGATGGGGGAAGCGGCGGGCGGTGGCGCGCAGCACGTCCGGCAGCGCCACCGGCGGGATGCTGATCGTGTGCGGGACGCCCTTATCGTAGAACGAGAACCAGGGCGCCGCGCGCGCGGCGGGCGCGGGCGCGCCCAGGCGCCCGCGGGGCCGGTCGGCGATGAAGCGCTCGATGGCGCGGTTGACGGCGTCGGTGCGCTCGAGCATGACCATGTGCCCGCTCGCGCCGACGTCGACCTCCTCCGCCCCCGGGATCGTCCGGGCGACATTGGCGAAGTAGCGCGGCTCAAAGACATTGTCGCGGTTGCCGCGGATGACCAGCGTCGGCGTTTGCAGGCTGCGAAAGGCGCTCCAGCCCTGCCAGACCCCGACCGCGTTCCGATACATATCGGCGATGGCGTGCGGGCGGGCGAACATGGACCGGTGCGCGTCGACGCGGTGGATAAAGCTCAGGACCGGCAGCGGGAGCTGCAGCAGCGCGCGGGCCGGCCCCGTCACCTTGAACTCGCCGGCGGTGGCGATCAGGACCAGCTTCTCGACCCGCTCGGGGTGGGCGATGGCGTATTCGGTCACGATCGCGCCGCCAAACGAGTGGCCCAGCAGGACGAAACGCCCGCTGACGCCCATGGCGTTCAGCAGCGTATCGAGGTCCGCGACATGCTCGGCGACGGTGTAGGCGCTGTGCGGGGCGTCGGAACTGCCATGCCCGCGCAGGTCGGGGGCGATGACCCGGGCGGTGTCCGAGAAGGCCAGCAACTGGTTGCGCCATTGCGAGGATTTCCCCCCGAAGCCGTGGACAAAGACCATCGTCCGTTCGGGTTTGTCGGGTGCGATATCGATGACGCTCAAGCGGAAACTGGGGGTGATAGGCGCGTCCCGGCGGTAGAGTTCGATGTCGACCTGCATGGTGGAGCAAGGGTAACCGGGGAGGGGGGAAAGCGCAAGGGTTATCGAACATCTGTGCTAAACTCCCCAATCCACATGGCTCAGGACAACATTGTGGTGCGCGGCGCGCGCATGCACAACCTCAAAAACATCAATGTTGAGATTCCCCGTGACAAGCTCGTCGTCATCACCGGGCTAAGCGGGAGCGGGAAGAGTTCGCTCGCCTTCGACACTATTTTTGCCGAGGGACAACGTCGTTACGTCGAGAGCCTGAGCGCCTATGCCCGCCAGTTCCTCGGGCAGATGGAGAAGCCCGACGTCGACCAGATCGAGGGCCTGTCGCCGGCCGTATCCATCGACCAGAAAGGAGCCAGCCACAACCCGCGCTCGACCGTGGGCACGGTCACTGAGATCTACGACTACCTGCGCCTCATGTTCGCCCGGATCGGGGTGCAGTATTCGCCGGTGACCGGGCAGCCGCTCCAGTCGCAGTCGGCCGAGCAGATCGTCGACCAGATCTCGCAACTGACCCCGGGCGCGCGGCTGCAGATCCTGGCCCCGGTCATCAAGGACAAGAAGGGCCACCACCAGCAGGTCTTCGAAGATGTCCGCAAGGAAGGCTTTGTGCGGGTGCGGGTCAACGGGCAGGTTCGCGACGTCAGCGAGGAGATCGAGCTTGACCGTTACAAGATCCACAACATTGAGATCGTCGTCGACCGGCTGGTGATCCCCGACCCGGCCGCCGACGCCGAGCCCGCCGCAGCGAAGGAATTCCTCACCCGCCTGACCGACTCGGTTGAGACCTCGCTCAAGCTGGGCGACGGGTTCTGCGTGGCGATGGTTCAGGACCAGTCGGGCGGAGATGGCGCGCCGGCGGAGTGGCGCGACGTCCTGTTCAGCGAGAAGAAGGTCGACCCGGCCACTGGCAAGAGTTATCCCGACCTCGAGCCGCGCCTGTTTTCATTCAACTCGCCCGACGGCGCGTGCCCGGAGTGCCAAGGCCTGGGCAGCAAGCGCGAGTTCGACCCGGCCTTGATCGTCCCCAACCCCGAGATGACGATCGACGAAGGAGCGATCGCGTCGATGACGTCGTCGGACGAGGATGGCTATTACGCCCAGTTGATGGCCAATGTGTGCCGCAACTACAAGATCCCGATGGACACGCCCTGGAAGCAGATATCGAAGGCGGCCCGGGAGGTGCTGATGAATGGCACCGGCGAAGAGCGGATCAAGATGGAGTACCGCAACCGGGCGGGCATCCAGCACAACTACGAGATCGTATGGGAAGGCGTGCTCAAGAACATGGCCCGCCGGTATCGCGACAGCTCGAGCGATTACGTCCGCAACAAGCTCGAGGAATATATGAGCCACCGGCTGTGCCCGACCTGTCTGGGCAAGCGGCTCAAGGACGACGTGCTGTGCGTGCGGGTGGCCGGCAGCAATATCGCCGAGGTTGGGGAACGCAGCATTGGCAAGGCCCTGGCCTGGGTGAACGGGCTGGGGATCGACGACGGCGGGCGGGGCAAAACGGCGGCGCGCGCCGTGCCGGTCTTGAGCGACCGCGACCGCAAGATTGCCCGCCAGATCGTCAAGGAGATCCGGGCCCGCCTGCAGTTCATGGTCGATGTCGGCCTGGATTATTTGAATCTGTCCCGGGCGGCGATGACCCTGAGCGGCGGGGAGAGCCAGCGCATCCGCCTGGCCACCCAGGTCGGCAGCCAGCTCATGGGGGTGTTGTATGTGCTGGACGAGCCCAGCATCGGCCTGCACCAGCGCGACCAGGCCCGCCTGATCCACACGATGCTCAAGATGCGCGACCTGGGCAATACGGTCCTGGTGGTCGAGCACGATGACGACACCATGAAGGCCGCCGACTGGATCATCGATATGGGGCCGGGCGCGGGCGAGAACGGCGGCAATATCATCGCCGAGGGCACGGTCCACGACATCATGAAGCACCCGACCTCGATCACCGGCCAGTATCTGAGCGGGCGCCGCCGGATCGATATGCCCGAACAGCGCCGGCCTGGCAACGGCAAGACCCTGGTCGTCCGCGGCGCGCGCGAGAACAACCTCAAGGGTATCGACGTCGCGATTCCCCTTGGCAAGTTTGTGGTGGTCACCGGGGTGAGCGGGAGCGGCAAAAGCTCGCTCATCGTCGAGTGCCTGTACAAGGCCCTCTCGAACAAGCTCAACGGCAGCCTGGACAAGGCCGGCCAGCATGACGACGTGGAAGGCTCCGAAGCGCTGGACAAGATCATCAACATCGATCAGCAGCCGATCGGGCGCACCCCGCGCAGCAACCCGGCCACCTACACCGGGCTGTGGTCGCCGCTGCGCGACCTTTTCGCCGAGATGCCCGACAGCAAGGTGCGCGGCTACAAGAGCGGGCGCTTCAGTTTCAATGTCAAAGGCGGGCGGTGTGAGGCGTGCGAGGGGCAGGGGGTCATCCAGATCCAAATGCAGTTCATGCCCGACATCTACGTGACCTGCGACGTGTGCAAAGGCAGCCGCTTCAACCGCGAGACGCTCCAGATCAAATACAAGGGCAAGAACATCCACGAGATTCTGGAGATGACGGTCAGCGAGGCGCAGGTGTTCTTCAAGGACATCCCGCCCCTGGCCCGCAAGCTCGACACGCTGTCAGAGGTCGGGCTGACCTACGTCCGGCTGGGCCAGCCGGCCACGACTCTCTCAGGCGGCGAGGCACAACGAATCAAACTCAGCCGCGAGCTCAGCAAACGCGCGACCGGCCGCACAATCTACGTGCTGGACGAGCCCTCGGTCGGCCTGCATCACGAGGACGTGCGCAAACTCATTCACGTGCTGAACCAGCTCGTCGATGAAGGCAACACGGTGGTTGTCATCGAGCACCACCTTGACATCATCAAGGTTGCGGATTGGATCATCGATATGGGGCCGGAGGGCGGCGACGCGGGCGGGCAGGTGGTGGCCGAAGGCGCGCCCGAAGACATTGCGAAGGCGGCCGGTTCGCACACCGGGTTCTACCTGGCGCCCGTTCTCGCGCAGGGGCGCCAGCGCCCGCAGGCAGCCGCGAAACCGGCCAAAGCAAAGAAGACCGCAAAGAAACCGGCGCGCTAGGACATCCCCGCATGGCCGAGCCCATCGCCATTTCGATCGAGGCTGCCCGGCGTTTCATCCTGGGCAAGCAAGGGCTGTGGCCCGGCCGGCGCTGGCGCGGCCTAGCGGGCGCGGACAGCGCGATGCGGGCGATGGAGCACTTGCAGCTCGACCCCCTGACCTACGTCGCGCGCAGCCAGGATCTGACGATGCATAGCCGGGTGGCCGATTACACCCCGGGGATGTGGGAGACGCTGGCCTACACCGAGCGGCGCTTCTTCGACTGGGGCGGCTGGCTGGCCGTCCGCCCCATGGAGGAGCTGCCCTACTGGCGGGTCCTCATGCGACGCGAGCGCGACACGCCGGCCTGGCGCCAGCAGGCCAAACTGCACGGCCCGGCCATCGTCGAAATGCGCCAGGTCTTGCGCGAGCGCGGCACGGTCAGCAACCGTGATTTTGAGATGAAAGACCGCGTCCGGCACACCAGCTATCGCGGGCGCAAGGACAGCGCGCTGGCGCTGTATTACCTGTGGCGGACCGGCGAGGTCATGGTCCATCATCGCGAGCGCTTCGAGCGGGTCTACGCCCTGGCCGAGGCGGTCGCCCCGGCCCAGTATCTGCGCGAGGCCGATGAGGCCGAGACCGACGCCTACATGCTACGCAAGACGGTCGCTTTCCACGGGTTGCATCCGATGGGCTCAGTCGCGGGATGGCTTGGCCACGTCCTGCTCGGACGGCCCGCCCACGCGCGCGAGGTGCTGGCCTGGCGGGCGGCTGAAGTTGCGGCAAGGCGACTGGCGCAGGTGAACGTCGAGGGTTGGAAGAGGCCGGTCTTTGCTCACGGGGCCGATGTTCCCTTGCTCGAGGATCTGGCGGCCGGGCGGGTGCCGGCGGCCTGGGCGCCGCTCGGGCTGGACACGACCGAGCAGGTCTCGTTTCTGGCTCCGCTCGACATCGTGAGCGCGCGCGGCCGGGCCAGGACGCTGTTTGATTTCGAGTATGTGTGGGAGGTCTACAAGCCCGCCCACCAGCGCAAGTTCGGCTACTACACGCTCCCGATCCTGTGGGGCGACCGGCTGGTGGCGCGCCTGGATCCCAAGCTTGACCGGGAGACGAACACGCTCATCATCACGGGATTCTGGCCGGAGGACAAGGCCACCGCCCGCGACCCGGCCTTTGCGGCGGCCCTGGCGCGCGGGCTGGCCGACTTCATGCGCTTCCTGGGCGCGGAGCGGCTGGACGCGAAGGCGGTCCTGCCGGTGACGCTGCGCAAGGCGCTGCCGAGGAGGAGGGAGTAAACATGGATATTCAGTCCAAACGATAAGGCACGCGAACTTCGACCCAGTCTGCCCGGAAATCGCGCGTGTTTCGGGTGATGAGCAGACAGCCCTCAGTCTGCGCCGTCGCGAGCACGATGGCGTCCGGGAGCCGGAGACGTCGCTCCTTCCGCAGGACTACGGATGCCCCCGCGATTTCAGCTGAAAGCTCAACCACGCGAAAAAGCGCGAGGAAGGAGAGCGCAGCATCCCGTTCGCCGTCGCTCTCGGCGCCGACCAGAACCTCCATCCACGTAATCCGGCTGATCAGCCTCTCTTGATAGCGCGCCAGCTCGGCCTCAGCCTCGGCGCGCCCGTTGAGATAGTCGATAAGGATGTTGGTGTCGAAGACGGCCCTCACCGGTCCCACTCCGTCCGCAGCTTGCGCTGGTAAGTGACGCCGTCGACGCGCTTCTTCTTCCAAGCGCCGAAGCCGGGCCTGTCGGCGATGGATGCGCCCTTTTGTGTCTGCAGGAATGCGTCCACCGCGCGCCGGATCAACTCGGCGCGCGAGGCATGCTCGCTTGCGCGCAATCGGTCGAGGGCTACAACTTGGTCGTCGGTTAGGTCAATGATTGTCCGCATGCTGATATCATACATCGTCATCAGATGGCGTTCTTGGTCTGAATCACGGACGCGGAGGATGCCACGGATGTCACGGATCCGGCGAGTGCGCCGGGCAAGAGCGCTTCCGTGGAATCTGACTGCTCCGTGTCCTCCATGATTCAGACGGATGCGCCCTACTCCACATATCGCCGGATCAGTGTCACGCTGTTGTGCCCGCCGAAGCCGAAGGCGTTGTTGACCGCCACATCGATGCGCGCGGCCCGGGCCGTGTTGGGCGTGTAGTCCAGGTCGCACAATGGGTCGGGGTCGTCCAGGTTGATCGTCGGCGGGATCACGCCATGCAGGATGGCGTAAACGCAGATGGCCGCCTCCAGCGCGCCGGTCGCCCCCATCATGTGCCCGGTCATGCTCTTGGTGCTGCTGATGGAAACCCGGCGAGCGGCATCGCCGAACGCCAATTTGAGCGCAGCCGTCTCGGCTGTGTCGTTGAGAGGCGTGGCGGTGCCGTGGGCGTTGACGTAGCCGACTTCGGCAGGGATGACGTTCGCTTGCGCAAGCGCAATCGAGATGGCCCGCGCCGCGCATTCGCCGCCATGCAGGGGCGCGATCGGGTGCGATGCATCGGTGGTCTGCCCGTAGCCGGCCAGCTCGGCCAGAATGCGGGCGCCACGGGCCAGGGCGAAATCGAGGTCCTCGAGGACCAGCACACACGCGCCTTCGCCAAGGACGACCCCGTCCCGGGCGCGGTCGAAGGGCCGGGGCGAAGCTGACTCGCGCCGGCTCAACGCGCCGAGCTGATCGAAGCTGGCGATCCCAAACACGCTTACCGGGGCGTCGGCGCCGCCGGCCAGCATGACTTTGGCCGCGCCGCGCCGGATGGTCTCGGCCGCCTGGCCCAGGCTGTCGTTGCCGGTGGCGCAGGCCGATACGGGCGCGAAGGAGGGTCCCTGCGCGCCGGTGTGGATCGACACCGAGGCGGTCGCGCCGTTGTTGATGATCATCGGGATGCAGAACGGGCTGAGCGCGCGCTGGCCGCGCTCGCGCAGCAGCTCAGCCTGGCGCAGCATGGTGTCAAAGCCGCCGACGGCCGAGCCGACCACCACCCCGGTGTAGGGCGCGAGCTCTGGCGTCATCTTCAGGGACGCGTCCTCGAGGGCCTGGGCGGCCGCGCTGATGGCGTACTGCTCGAACAGGTCAGTCCGCCGCAGCGCGCGGGCGTCGAGAAGCTTCGTCGGGTCGAAGCTCTTGACCTCGCAGGCGACCCGGACCGGCAACCCGCTCGCGTCGAAGCGGGTGATCGGCCCGCACCCGGACTGGCCGGCGATCAGGGCCGCCCATGTATCGCGCATGGTCAACCCGAGAGGGGTCACGGCGCCGATACCGGTAATGACAACGCGGTGCTGGTTCATGCGGCCAAGTCTAGACCGGCCGCTCTGGGACAATCCCGAAATGGCGGAGATGAAGCCCTTTGACGTTGTCGGCCTGGGCGCGTCGACGGTCGACGTGGTCGCCCGGGTCGAGCATCTGCCCGGGCTCGACGAAGTTCAACGGGCGATGGACATCACCACCCAGGGCGGCGGGCCAGTGGCGACGGCGATGGTGACGCTGGCCCGCCTCGGCGCGCGGACAGCGATGATCGACGCGCTCGGCGACGACTGGCGCGCCGGGCTGATCCGGGCCGAGTTCGCGCGCGAAGGCGTCCACGGCGATCATCTCGTCACCCGGCCAGGGACGGAATCAGCGACCTCGTGCATTCTGGTTGACCGGGCCACCGGGGCAAGGTCGATCGTGTATTCGTATGGCTCCGCGCCCGAGATTGCGCCCGGTGAGCTTCCCGTCGCCGCGATTGGGGCGGCCCGCTTCCTACACCTGAATGGCCGGCACTGGCCGGCCTGTCTCGGGGCGGCCCGGATCGCCCGCGCC
>JBKJQK010000182.1:0-3546 GCA_046594095.1 Anaerolineae bacterium
TGCTCGCCTTTGCCAGCCACCTGCCCTACGCACTCGCCCTCGCTTTGGTCACCGCCACCGCCCAGTTTGGCGCCGAGCGGCCCGAAGTCTGGCAAGTCATGGCCGGCGGCTTCCGCGACACCAGCCGGGTCGCCGCCAGCGACGTTACGATGTGGACCGATATCCTGCTCACCAACCCCGGCCCGCTCGTCGCCGCCATCCGCGACGCGCAGTTCTCGCTGGACCAGCTCAGCGCCCTGATCGAGCGCGGCGATGAGGCCGGTCTGCGGGTCTTCCTCAGCGCCGCCGCCGCCGCCCGGCGCGCTCACTACCCCAAATGAACGAGACCCTCATTGCGCCCGCCCGCCTGGCCGGCCAGCTCCGCCCACCCAGCGATCGCAGCATTACCGTCCGGGCCGCCCTGCTCGGCGCGGTCGCAACCGGCGAGACCCGCGTCCGCGAACCACTCGACTCCGACGACGCCCAGGCCGCCCTCGCCTGCGCGCGCGCGCTCGGCGCCGAGATTTCGTTTGGGTCCGAGCTGGTCGTGGGCGGGCGCGGGCTGCGCGGGTTGCGCGCGCCGGCGGCGCCCCTGCCCTGCCATTCGTCCGGCACCACCATGCGCCTGCTGGCCGGGCTCGTTTCGGGCCTGGGCATCGACTGCGTCATCGATGGCAGCGCCCAGCTCCGCAAGCGGCCCATGCGGCGGGTCACCGAGCCGCTCACCCGAATGGGCGCGTCGATCGCTGACACCGATGGGTGCGCGCCACTCACAATTCGCGCCGCGAGGCTGAGCGGCATCGATTACAGCCTGCCCGTCGCCAGCGCGCAGGTCAAGTCGGCGATTCTGCTGGCCGGGCTGAACGCCGCCGGGCCGACCACGACCCGCGAGCCCGCCCCCACCCGCGACCATACCGAGCGCATGCTGCGCGCAATGGGCGCCGATGCGCGCACACGCGGCAACGCGACGACGCTGACACCGCCCGATCGACTCAATGGCATCACCCTGACCGCCCCGGCCGATTTCTCCTCGGCCGCATTCTTCATCGTGGCCGCGACGATTCACCCCGCCGCCGCCATTACCCTCACCCACGTGGGGGTGAACCCGACCCGGACCGGCCTGCTCGACGCCCTACGGGCAATGGGGGCCGAGATCGTCTTCGAGGACGAGCGCGACGAGGGCGGTGAGCCGGTCGCGACCTTGCGTGTGTCGTCGCGCGGGCTGCGGGCGATCGAGATCGCCGGCGACCTGACCGCCCGGATGATCGATGAGCTGCCAGTGCTGGCCGTCGCCGCCACTCAGGCCCATGGCCTGACCGTTGTGCGGGACGCGCAAGAGCTGCGGGTCAAGGAAAGCAACCGGCTCGAGGGCCTGGTCGGCGAGCTGCGCAAGCTCGGGGCGCGGATCGAAGCGACCCCGGATGGATTTCAGGTCGAGGGGCCAACGCCGCTGCGGGGCGCCGACGTGGATGGCCTGGGCGATCACCGGATGGCGATGTCGCTGGCGGTTGCCGCGATGGTCGCCCGGGGCGAGACGGTCATCCACGGCGCCGAGTGCGTGGCCAAGACTTACCCCAGGTTCTTTGCCGATCTCAATTCGCTCCAGGCAGGCTGACATGCGAGTCGGGCTTTTTGGTTATCCCGCCGGGCACTCGGCCTCGCCGAAAATGCACAACGCCGCCTTTGCCGCGCTCGGCCTTTCGGATTGGACCTACGAGTTGTGGGAAACGGCGCCCGCTGATCTCGCCGCCCGGATTCAGGCGTTGCGCGACAACAACGGGATCGCCGGCGCGAACGTCACCATCCCCCACAAACAGGCGGTCATCGCCAGCCTTGACGCCCTGACCGCCCACGCCCGCGCGATCGGGGCGGTGAATACCATTGTCCGGGATGACTGCCGTCTGGTCGGCGACAACACCGACGCGATTGGCTTCATCGACGACCTGCGCCTTCACGGTTTCTCCGGCTTGAAGGGCATGCGAGCGCTGGTTCTGGGCGCGGGCGGCTCGGCCAGGGCCATCTGTTATGGCCTGCTCGATGCCGGCGCCGATGTGCGCGTTTTCAACCGTGATCAGCCTCGCGCCATCACCCTCGCTGGAACGCTGCGCGGGCCGGATGGACGCGGGCCGGTCGCAATCGACCGCCTGGACACCACCGCTGCGGCCAGCAGCGACCTGGTCGTCAACTGCACGTCGGCCGGGATGGACCCAAATACGGCCACAACGCCCTGGCCCGAGAACGTGCGCTTTCCCGTCTCAGCGATCCTCTACGATCTGGTCTACAGGCCCGCCGTCACAACCCTGATGCGCGACGCCGGCATCCGCGGAGCGCGCGTCATCGGCGGAATTGGCATGCTTGCCGAGCAGGGCGCGGAGGCTTTTGCGCGCTGGACGGGCCGCAGCGCGCGAGACGCATCGGTTATCATGCGCCAGACACTTGGAGCAATTTCAGCATGACCCATTTTGATCCCGCCCAACAAGTTTCAGCCGAACGAACCCAGGCATGGAGCGCCGCCTTTGGCGCCGAGCCACGCAACCGGCTGGCGCTCAACGCCGTCACCAAAACCTCCGCCCATTCCGTCGCCCTCGATCGGGCGGTGGTCAACCAGACCAACCACGTTTACTCGCACGTGCTCAAGACCAACGAGGCAACGTCGCAGGAACACAGCGGCCGATGTTGGATCTTTGCCGGGTTGAACCTCTTTCGAGTTGAAGCAATGAAGCGCCTGAACGTCGAGAAGTTCGAGTTGTCGCAGAGCTATCTAATGTTTTGGGATAAGCTCGAGAAGTCGAACTATTTTCTGGAGAGCGCGATCGCCACCGCTGGCGAGCCCCTGGACGGGCGGCTGGTTCAGTTTCTACTGCAGAGTCCGATACAGGATGGCGGACAGTGGGACATGTTCTCGAACCTGGTCCGCAAGTACGGCGTGGTACCCAAGAGCGTCATGAAGGAAACCGAGAGCAGCGGGAATTCCAACCTTATGAATTCCCGGGTCACCACCCGCCTGCGCGAGCATGCCGCTGAGCTTCGCGCCAAAGCCGCCCGAGGCACGCCCATGACTACGCTCGAGGCGCGCAAGGCCGAGATGATGGCCGAGATTTATCGGATGCTGGCCATCCACCTCGGCGAGCCGCCCAGTTCATTCTTGTGGCAGTGGCGCGACAAGGACGACAAGTTCCATCGGGATGGCGCGCTGACGCCTCAGCAGTTCTACGAGAAGTATGTGGCTTACCCGTTGGACGAACTTGTGTGCCTCATCCACTGCCCCATGGATGGCCGGCCATTCAACCAGCTCTACACAATCGGCTATCTGGGAAACGTGGCCGAGGGCGACATCATCCGCTACCTCAATGTCGACCTTGCGGTTTTCAAACAGGCCGCCGTCGACATGCTGGTCAAGAGCCAGATTCCAGTGTGGTTTGGCTGCGACGTCGGCCAACGCTTCAGCCGCGACGCCGGGGTGATGGATTTGGACGTCTTTGACTATGCCTTGACCTATGGCGTCGAGCATGCCGCCGAAAAAGGCGAGCGCCTCGCCTATGCCCACAGCCAGATGACGCACGCGAT
>JBKJQK010000538.1:0-2706 GCA_046594095.1 Anaerolineae bacterium
ACGACTCTCGCGTTCGCCCAGTCCTGAACGTTGCCGGCGCCGTCGACCGCACGCACCCGAAACGAATAGGTCAGCCCGCGCGCGCCGATGAAGCGGGCGGCTGAGGAGTTCCGCGACTCAAAGAGCGGTCTCCAGGCGCCGCTGCCAATCCGATACTGCCCGTCGAAGTACCTGACCCCGGCCACGCCATCGTCGCCCGCGCCGCTCGGGTCGATCGCTGACCAGCTCAGGCTGACTCCTGTGGTGCTCAGGGTGGCCGCCAGCCCGTTCAGGGTCGCCGTCGGCGCCGTCGTGTCGCGCTCGATCAGGATCACGGGTGGGCTGCTGACGAGACAGTCACCGTCGGTTCGCCCGGAGAAGTTCGGCGCCGGGGGGAGTTGGAGCACCCGCGCGCCGTTGCTGGCCGGCGCGCTTGCGCTGCTTCCATCCTGGAAATAGTACGTGCCGGTCATAACCGCCTCCGGGGTCGTCAACGTCTGTGTGGCGTGCCCGGTGTTCCAGAATACGCTCACGCGCCCGAGCGGTGTGCCAAGAAACGTGATCCTCTGGGCGGTTCGGCCAGGGTTGCTCTCTTCGAAGTGCCGCTCCGCCGAGTTGAAGGTGGTCGGAAGCCGTTGGGCTGCCACCTGATAGGCCGCAAAAGCGGGCCGCGCCGCTCCTGCATCGGTCAACAGCCCCCACGGCTGATCGACATCGCCGGCGTCGGTGGCCCGCCACAAGTAGTAGCGTTTGATGTCCTTGAACAGCGCGTAGGCGTAGTTGGTGATCACCCACGAAGACTGCTGAGCTGGGCTCGCAAATCCGTTGGTGGCCAGATCCCTGACCCGGACGCCGCTCTCGGTGATCCACCACGGCTTGCTCTGGAGCGCCGCGGGCATGCGCGCCTTCATGTAGCCAATCTCATCAAATGTGGAGCAGTGCCCGCCATCGTACAGATGGTAGCCCATGACATCAAAGAAGTAGTTGTTGGCCTTCGCCTCGCGATCCGCCACTAGCGCGTTCCAGATCCCGAGCGTGCGATCGATATTGACCCCGCGAAAGATGCCGCCGAAGACGACCGTGGCGGTTGGATCGGCCGCCTTGATCGCCTGATAGCTGCGCTTGAGAAGCATGGCGTACTGGGCGTTGCTACCGGACCAGAAGTCGATGTTTGGCTCGTTCCAGATCTCCCACGCGTGGACCTTCGACTTGAACCGTGAAACGGTCTGGAAGACCCAGTTGCTCCACAGGTTCCCCGGATTGTTCCAGGGAAGTTCGAGCCCTCTCGGCACGCACCAGATTCCGTAGCGGATGGTGGTGTCGCAGGCCGGCCCCGATGGTTCGACAAGCGTTCCGAGCACCTCGATGTTCTGGCTCGTTGCGGCGGCGAGGAGCCGGTCATAGTCGAGCCATCCGGTGCCGGTGATCGAGGCGGCCATGCTGAACGTCACCCGGTCGTGGCTCGCGCCGGCAATCTTCGCCGAAGCGTACGATCCCGGATTGTTGTCGGGATAGTTGGTAAAATTGAGTCCCAGGCGCGCGTTTTGCGCCACGGGGGGCACGCTGACGACCTCGCGGGGTCTGATATCCGGCGGCCCGCCTTTTGGCCCCGGTCCGCCGCTGGGCAGCTTGCGCAAATTGCACGGTGCGCTTCCTTCAGGCCCGCAGTCATCGGCGCCGGGGGCCGCATGGGCCGGCGTTCCGTTCGGGAGGAGGGCAACCAGCGCGGCAATCCCGATTGTCGGGATGACCCTGGCGAGGGCTCGGGCGCACAGCGATGGAAGCATGCGGCGATTGTAGCCTTTCACCGTCACACCAATGCTTTACATAACTTATCGCGACAAACACCTTGGGATAACCTGCGATATATCTGGGATATCCGGACCGGCCTTCGCGACTGGTTTTGGGTTATTGCGCCAACAGGGGCAGCCCTCAATCCCGTAGATTTTGCCCGGCCCAGGGCGCGAACGCCGAACTCAGTGTCGTCGCTTCTCCAGCGCGTCCCTCAGCAGCGCACCGATGACCTGAGCGTTGCCCTTGCCCTTGGTGGCCTTCATCGCCTGGCCCACCAGATGGCCAAAGAGCTTGTCCTGGCCGGCCAGATACTGCGCCACCTGCGAGGGGGAGGACGCGACCACGCCCTCGACGATCTCCCGCAGGGCCGACGTGTCGCTGATCTGCCCCAGTCCCTTCGCCTCCACGATCGCCCGGGCGTTCGCGCCGGTCGTGTACATCTCCTCAAATACCGTCTTGGCCGTATTGTTGTTGATCGCGCCGGACTCGATCAGGCCGATCAAGTCACCGAGTTGGCCGGGCGTCACCTTCACGTCGAGAATGGTTGCGCCGCCCTTCATCAGTCGAAACAGCTCGGTCGTGATCCAATTCGACACCGACTTGGCCCGGGCCGGCGTTGCCCCGCCCGATGCGGCCGTTGCAAGCTCAAAATACGCTGCCACGTGGCGATCCGCGGTTAGCACACTCGCGTCGTAGGCGCTCAGCTCGAGTTCGCGCTGATAGCGGGCCTGTTTCGCCAGCGGCAGCTCGGGCAGGTTTGCGCCAATCGCCGCCAGCCAGTTTGGGTCGACATCCAGGCCGGGCAGGTCCGGCTCTGGGAAATAGCGGTAATCATGGGCGTCTTCCTTGTCGCGCTGCACGACCGTTTCGCCGCGGGCATCATCCCAACCCAGGGTGACCTGGCGCACGCGCCCGCCCGCTTCCAGTACTTCC
>JBKJQK010000204.1:0-8721 GCA_046594095.1 Anaerolineae bacterium
CTGTTTGATAACCTCGTGGCAGAAGGTGAGCTTCTTGGCCGTGCTGTCCATCAGCCGGACCCGGACGTTTGGCCGGGCGATCTTGATTGCAATCCCTGGCAGGCCAGCCCCCGTGCCGAGGTCCAGGACATCGCCCCCGTTGGGCAGAGCAGCGTCGAGGGCCGGCATGACCGTCAGCGCATCGACGAAGTGGCGCATCAGCACCCCTTCGTCGTCGGTGATCGCAGTCAGATTGAATTTCTCGTTCCATTCGAGAAGCAAATCCCGATACTGGGCAAACTGGACGGTCTGCAGGCCGTCGAGAGGGACGCCGGCCGCGCTCGATCGCTCGCGCAGCCGTTCGGCGAATTCGACGGACAACAGGCGGGGTGGCGGGATGGGTGCTTCGGTCATGGACTGGCGAGTGTATCAAAGCGGCGGAGGACCGCCATCTACGATCCATTCGTCCCGGCTTGGGCCTTCGGCGATCAGCCCTCGCCGGTCTACAATATCTCCTCCACATGACAGAAGCTTCCACGCCCGCGCCGGCATCCGCCGATTCCGCGCTCCCCAACCGCACCGTCGAAATCTTCGCGATTGGCAACGAGATATTGGTCGGCCAGGTGCTCGACACAAACTCGCATTGGCTCATCAGGCAACTGACCGCCCTTGGGGCGCAAGTGCGCCGCGTCGTGATCCTGCGCGATGAATATGACGAGATCGAGGACGCGTTTCGCAGCGCGCTTGGCCGCCGGCCCCGGCTGATCATCACGACCGGCGGGCTCGGCCCGACCGACGATGACATGACCTTCCGAGCCATCGCGCGCGCCTACCGGCTCGGGCAGTGGGAGCATCCCGTCGCGCTTGAAATGGTTCGCAAGCGCTACGAATACATCGCCACGATCCGTCCGGGTTACAGCGCCAATCTGAACGAATCGCGGCGCAAGATGGCCTTCTTTCCGATCGGGGCCGAGCCGCTGCATAACCCCAACGGCGCCGCGCCAGGCCTGGTGATGGATCTGCCGACCGGTCCCGGGGACACCGTCACCCTGGTCAGCCTGCCCGGCGTCCCGTCCGAGATGAAGGACATCTTCACCACGTCGATGCAGGCTGTGCTGGCAAGCACGATCGGCGCGGGCGGCTATGTTGAGCGCACCATCGTCCTCGATAAGGGCGATGAATCCCGGATCGCCGACCTGCTGCATGCGGTGCAGACGGCCAACCCGGCGGTCTATGTCAAGTCGCGCGGGCAGAAGCTGGATGATGGGCTGCGCCTCACGGTCGTGTTGTCCTACGGCGGCCCGGATCTCGCCGTCCTGCGCTCGAGCGTGGCCAAGACCGAGGGCGAAACGGTCGCCGGTTTGACCGCGCTGGGATACACCATTCTCAGGGTGGTCGAATAGGCCACACAATCCCTTCAACGGAGGAACACCATGTCCGATGCCCCTAAACCCAGCAACCCCATCAGCCGCTTCCTGAGCGACGAGCAGGATCCGGGCGCCGCCGCCCAGGTGTTTGAAAAAGTCAGCCAGTTGCTGACCAACGGCGAGGAAATCGCCTACATTGCGGTTGAAAAGCCGTTGGTTTCACTCACCCCCGACAGCGTCGTCCTGACCAACAAGCGCTTCATCATGTACCGCCCCAAGCTCTTCGGACGCGTCGAGTTTGAAGATTACATCTGGCGTGATCTGCATTCGGCCGAACTCAAGGAAGGTGTCATCAACTCGGTCTTCACCGTCCAGACGACCGAAGGCCTGACGCTGACGGTTGAGAATTTGCCGAAAGTCCAGGCGCGCAAGATTTATGCGTTTGCCCAGCAGATGGAAGAGTTCGTCCGCGAGGAGCGCCGCCTCCGCGAGATGGAAGAGAAGCGCGCCTCGGCGGGCGGGATCAGCATCGGCGCGGCCGGCGCGGCCGGAATGCAGATGCCGGCCACAGGCGCGATGCAGCCGCCGCCCCCGGCAAAGGAAGACCCCGTCCAGATCCTGGGCAAGCTCAAGCAAATGCTCGACCAGGGGCTGATCAGCGCGGAAGAGTACAACGCCAAGAAGCGGGACTTGCTGTCCAAGATGTAGGTGGCGGGCCGAAAAACAAGACCGGCGCGAGCATGGGGAAAAACCCCACGCTCGCGCCGGCCCTCAACGCGCAACAGGCGACGCGAATCGCCTGGCTCGCGTTACTTGATCTCGAACTTCTCCGCCAGAAGCGGAACGTACTTGTTCTCCGCCACGCTGTAGAAGAACAGCGGAGTGTAGATCCACGGATTGTTGACCGAGCCGAGGCCGATGGGAATGTTATCAGCCACGAAGGTGTTGAAGTGACCCTTCGGCGGCTGGGGGTACGGATAGCTGGTCAGGAAGACCTTCTTGGTGTTGGTCGCTGACGGCTTCAGCGTGCCCTGAAGCAACTGCCACGTTGTTGGGGCGTCGTTCTGGTTGTTCAGGTAGATCGGATCCGTAAACGGCAGCCAGCCCACGACGCGGGTCTTGGTATCGATCGGGTCGTTCGCATAGCGCTCCCACAACGTCAGGACCGGAACCTGCTCGTTGAAGATCTGCGCCATTGCAACGACGGACGGCTTCTGAGCCTCAACATCAAAACCATCGCCCATCTTGTCGACGAGATCCTTGACGTTGACTTCCTTGCCATCCGGCGTCTTCTGGGTCCAGGCCCAGTTCATCCCGCGCGAGCCCTCGGGGTTGGTCGGGTTATTCTTGCCGCCAATGCCGTCGCGGACGTTGTAGTCGTAGGAGCTGAACGGGTGCGGGAAGCCGAAGCGGAACCCAAGATCCATCGAGATCTGGAAGGTGCCCTTCGCCGCAATCGTGTTGCGCTCGGCGGAGGGATATCCGCGGACGGTCAGCTTGATGCCGAACTTCTTGAGCTGGAGGGCGACATTCTCGGCTGAGTTGAAGAAGTCGATGAAGTCCTGCGGGACAATCATCTCGAATTCCATCTTCTTGCCCTTATCGTCGACCCAGATTCCGTCGGCGCCCTTGGTGAAGTTGAGACCCTTGAGCAGCGCCTCGGCCTTCGCCGTGTCATACCCGTAGGTGTTCAACTTACCCAGCGCATCGGCGTTGATCCAGGATGGGGCGGCCAGGTCGGAGAAGCCGGCCATGTACTTGATCGGCACAGCGGCCTCGCCCAGAGCGGCCTTGGCCACTTCGGTGCGGTTGATGGCGTAGGTGATGGCCTGGCGGACTTCCTTCTTGCCGAGCGGATACACATCATTGTTGAAGTACATCCCCGCGCCGTTGTTCAGGGCGATGCGGATGATCTTGATGTAATCGCCGATCGCGCTGATCGACTTCTCGGCCTCGGGCGGATACGCGTTTGAGCTGTAGTCCAGTTCGCCGGACAGATACAGCGGGATCGATTCCTTCGTCTCGCCCTGGTAGACCAGGATCGATTCGAATCCAATCTTGTCCGCGTTGTAGCCGTTCGGGTTCTTCTTCAACGTCATCTGAGCCTCGGTCACGCTCTTCGGGTCGACATTGAACGGGCCGGACACAACCGCTTCGGCCGGGCGGAACTTGGTCAAGTCATCGACGAAGGCCTTGACCGCATCGCCCTTGCGATCGACGTTGTCCTTGCGGAAACCCGCGGCCTGGTCCATGAATTTGGCAAACTGCGAATACGCCCGGATATCGTTTGAGCGGAGCAGGCTGCGCAGCAGCGCCGGGCCCGGCTTGGTGATCTTGAACTCGACGGTGTTGTCATTGACCGCGACGACATCCGAGATCTGGGTCCATAGCGAGCTGCTCTGCGCCCATTGCACGTTGTACGTGCCTACGATGTCTTTGGCGGTATAGGCTGAGCCGTCGCTCCACTTCAAGCCCTTCTTCAGGGTGATGGTCAGGGTGTTCTTGACCGGAGCCGCGGTCGCGGCGGCGGTTGCCGCCGGCTTGGGAACGTCGGTAGGTTTCGGCGCGTCGGTGGGCTTGGGCGCGTCCGTCGGCTTGGGCGGCGCCACGGTCGGCGGCGCAACGGTGGGCAGCACAGCGGTGGGAGTCGCCGCGCCGCAGGCCGCCAGCAGCAAACTGAGGGCGACCGCGGACATTGCAAAACTGTGAAATTTCATATACTCCTCCTATTGGAGTCTGAATGGGTGTTTCGGAGAGTTTTTCCCGAAACGGCGTAGTCATCGCTGGGAGCGTCGAATAAGCGCCACCAGCGCGACAACAAACAGTATACCCACGATCAACGACGCAATGCTGATCACATGCTCGGCGGTGCCGGGCTGGGTGGCCAGGGTCATTGCCCCCGAGGCCATCAGAATGACGATGACCACCTGGAACCAGAGTCGGCCAACCTCCGGGCTGATCATCGCGTTTTAGACGCCCTGACGCAGGCGGGGGTTAAAGACCTCTTCCATCGCCCGCATGATCCACACCAGCGCGATCTGCAGGGTGACGATGGCGGCGATTGGGGTGATGACGCCCCAGGCGGCCGTAGCGCTGTAGATGGCCCCCTTGTTCTCGGCCAGGCTCAACATCACGCCCCAGTTTGCGCTGCTGAAGGGAACGAAGCCGAGAAAGACCAGGCTCGTCTGATAGTAGATGGCGAAGATGATCGTGCTGACAAACGCGATCGCTACAAACGACATCATGTTTGGCAGCATCTCTCGAAAAATGATGTGCCCGGGGCCCATATCCAGCATCGACGCGGCTTCGATGTAATCGCGTTTCTTGAGCGAAAGAACAACGGTCCGGACCTGGCGGGCCAGCGACGGCCAGCCCAGCACCGCGATGATGATCGACACCATCCAAGGCTCGGTCAGCTTGAGGGTGGTGGCCAGGATGGCCAGCAGGGGAAAGCGCGGGATGGTCAGCCACAACTCGATAAAGCCAACCAGCAGGCTGTCGATTTTCCCGCCAAAGTAGGCCGCGGCCGCGCCAAACGCGACCGCCAGAAGCGTCTCCACCACCCCCGTAATCACCGCGATCAAGATGATGTCCTTCCCGCCGGCCAGGAGCAGAGCCAGGTTGTCGATCCCCTGGAAGTTCGTCCCAAGCGGGAAGTCGGCCGAAGGCCCTTCCGAGACGCGGGCCATGTTCGCCTCGTCCGCGGTTGGCCGGATCGACGGGCCGACAAACGAGCCGAACAGGATCACAATCACCAGAATCACCCCAACAATGCCAAGTTTGTTGCGGCCGAACATGCGTAGTGTTTCCATGCCCTTGTTTCCCCCGTCAGTTGCTGGCCGACGCGATGCGGACGCGCGGATCCAGATACCCGTATAGAAAATCGGCGATGACGCCCGAGAGCACAACGGCCACGGTCGTCACCAGAAAGATGCCTTGCATCACGGGGTAGTCGCGGGCGCCCAGGGCAAGCACAGCCTCCAGGCCAAGACCGCGGTAGATGAAAATCTTCTCAATGATGAGCGACCCGCCCACCGAGAACCCGATCACGATCGCCAGGCGGGTGAAGAGGGGGAGCGAGGCGTTTCGCCCAACGTAAGCCGACATGATCCGCGAGTCCTTCAGCCCGCGGGCCTTGGCCACGGTCACGTAATCCTCGCCCAGCGCGTTGATCGTATTGGCCCGCATGGCCAGGATCCAGCCGCCAACCGAGGTCAGAACATACACCGCCATCGGAACGCGCAGATGACTGAGCACGTCGCTGAAGAACTCCCAGGTGAAGCCCGGCTCGATGCCCGGCGAGAGCGCGCCGCGCATCTGCGAGATTGGGATGAGCTTCCAGACCGCGCCCAGAAAAAGCACAAACAGCAGGGCCAGGGTGAACTGGGGCAACGCCTCCATCACCGCCGCGAAATTGCTGATCAGATGGTCGATCAGCGTATTGCGCCGGAACGCCGCGAGCGTGCCGAGGATGATCCCCAGGGTGAAGCTGATCAGCAGCGACAGGCCGACGCTGAAGACCGTCCAGGGCAGGCGCTGGGCAATAATCGTGCTGACCGGCACTCGGGATTTGAAGGAGGTGCCGAGGTCGCCCTTGAGCAGGTTGCCCAGAAAATTGACATACTGGGTGGCGATGGGCTGATCGAGCGGGATGTTCAGCATCGTCGTCGCCTGCGCCCGGGCGTCTTCGGCCGACGCGCCCGCCTGGATTAGATCCTGCATGAAGATATCGACCGGGTTGCCAGGCATCAGCCGGATCAGGAAGAAGGTCAGCGACACCGCCAGCAGGATGGTGATGACGGCTTTGACGGCCCTGCGGAGAATGAAGGCCAGCGTGGTCTGGCTAAATGAACGCCGGGGCAGAGTCGCCATGGGTGGTTTGGGGGTGATTGGAATCGCGCTCATCGATTTGAACTCCCGGAAGGCCTACTGGCCCGCCTCCATCTTCAATCGCGCCACCGGGTGGCAGGCCACTTCGGTCCCATCCGCAAAACGCTTGAGTTGGGGCACGTCCGTCTCGCAGGCCCCACCCTCAAAGGCCGGGCACCGCGGATGAAACGCGCAGCCGGGCGGCAAGTTGAACAGGCTGGGGATGTCCTCGCTGCGGAGTTGAATCCGCTCGCGGCGGGTTACGCCCTCCAGTTCGGGCTCGGGGATGGCCGAAAGCAGCGCCCGGGTATACGGATGCTGCGGGTGGTCGATGAGTTCCCTCGCTGGGGCGAGCTCGACCATGCGACCCAGATACATCACCCCGATCCGCCCTTCCCAGGCGAAGAACTTCGCCAACGCCAGGTCGTGGGTGATGAACAGCACGCCCAACCCCATCTTCCTCTTGAGCGCGGTCAGCGTGTTCAGCAACGAGATGCGAATCGACATGTCGACCGATGCGACCGCCTCGTCCGCGACGAGAAAGCTCGGGTTGACCGTCAACGCGCGCGCGATCGATACGCGCTGGCGCTGGCCGCCGCTAAGCTGATGCGGATACTTCACCAGCAAATCCGAGGCCGGGGTGAGGTTCACCAGCTCCATCAGCTCAGTGGCCCGGGCGCGGGCGCCGGCCTCGCCCTTGACCAGGCCGTGCCGGAGCAACGGCGCCGAAAGGATCTGGTAGATCGTCTGGGCCGAGTTGAGCGAGGCATATGGATCCTGATGGATCAACTGCACGCCCAGCCGGTATTGTTTCCAGTCGTCGCCCTTCAGTTCACGAATATCGCGGCCCTTGAAGTGGATGCTGCCGCCGCTCGTCGCCAGCAGCCCGGCGACCATCTTGCCGGTCGTTGTCTTGCCGCATCCACTCTCCCCCACGAGGCACACCACCTCGCCAGGCGCAATGTCGAGCGAAACATCGTCAACCGCTTTGACGGTCTGGCGCTTCACCGTGAACTCGCGGGTCACGTTACGGAGGGAAATGATGGGAGTCGTCATGGCGTCTTGATAGGAATCCGAGCCGCGGCGATCTCGCGCCAGTAGTGGCACTTGACCTCGTGCCGGTGTCCGACTTCCTCCGCGGCCGGCTCTTCCTGCGAGCAGCGGGCCTGGGCGTGTTTGCAGCGGGCGTGAAACTTGCAGCCGTCCGGCAGATTGATCAAATCCGGTGGAGATCCCGGAATCGACGCGAGCGAATCGCGTTCGGACTCGAGAGTGGGCAGCGAATGGAGCAGGCCGCCCGTATAGGGATGGCGGGCCTCGTTGAACATGCTGCGCGTGGCGCCGTTCTCAACAATGGTCCCGGCATAGTAAGTGGCCATCCGGTCAACCAAATCGGCGAACAGGCCCAGGTCGTGCGAGATGAAGATCATCGAGAATTTCAGGCTCGCCCGCAGCTCGCGCAACACATCGATGACGCTGCGCTGGGTGAGCACATCCAGGGCGGTCGTCGGCTCATCCAGGATCAGCAGTTGCGGCTCGAGCAATAGAGACAGCGCGATCAGCACGCGCTGACGCATCCCGCCCGAAAGCTCATGGGGATAGGCTTTCCACACCCGCTTGGGATCCAGCCTAACCAGGCCGAGCAGATGCTGACCGCGCTCGTCCAGTTCGCGGCCCTGCGGCCCGCCATGGGCCTTGGCGGTGTCGGCAAACTGATCGACCACCTTCAGCACCGGGTTGAAGGCGTTCATCGAGCCCTGGAAGACCATCGCCGCTTCCTTCCAGCGGAATTCGCGCAACCCGTTGGCATCCAGCTTGCGAACATCGATCTCTTTCTCCACCGGGCCGGGCTGGCCATTCACCAGCTTGTGGCGCCGGTAGATGATCTCGCCCGATGTGATGGCGGCGTTTGTCGGGAGGAGGCGGATGAGGCCCGTCCCGATCGTGGTTTTCCCGGAGCCGCTTTCGCCGATGAGGGCCAGCGCCTCGCCCGGCATCAAATCAAAACTGACGTTGCGGGCGGCTTGCACAAAGCCGCGCCGGGCTTTGTACTGGATTCCGAGGTTCCGGACCGACAGCGTGGGGGTCTGGGGCATGGATGACTCCACAAGGCCGAGACACGAAATGGGCCCAACCCTGCAACGCTGTCGATTCTATCCGCGAACGGCGATTCGCGTGGCAAATCTGGACCCGGCCTCGCCCGCGCCGATCTGACGTCGCCACGAGCCAGCCTCTAAGCCGGTGAACCCTTAGCGGCCTGTAGATAAAGTCACTACGCGTTGCCCGCGGGGGTAGACAAGGGCAAGGAAATGTACTACTCTGGTGGGTATGGCGATGAGCAAACGCAAACCAGTACAAGAACCGCATTGGATAGCGAAATCGGATTTGCCAACAGGACCGGGACATCCGTTTTACATCAAGCTGAACGCTGTGCTGGATGAGGCGGGCTTCGACGCGTTCGTAGAGACCGAATGTCAGCAGTACTACGCGCTGGTAATGGGGCGAC